>JAKSJS010000160.1 GCA_024398155.1 Bacteroidales bacterium
CTCGAGCGCGGTGAATTCAGGCAGCAGATGGTGGAACTGGAACACGAAGCCGATCTTCTGGGTGCGGAATGCCGCCAGCTCCTTCTCGCCGAGGGCGAATATGTCGGTGCCGTCTATGAGCACCTTGCCCGAATCGGGACGCGACAGCGAGCCGAGTATCTGCAGCAGTGTGGACTTGCCGGCACCGCTTGCACCAACTATGCTCACCACCTCGCGTTCGCGGGCAGAAAAATCGATACCCTTAAGAACCTTAAGGGTACCGAACGATTTTTCTATGTTGATTGCTTCAATCACAATCGGATAAGGATTATTATTCCTCCTCTGCCTCTTCCTCGTAAGCCTTGAGAAGTTTCTCCTGTACATCCATAGGAACCTGCTGATATTCGAGGTATTCCATAGTGAATGAACCACGGCCGCTTGAGATAGAGCTCAAAGTAGTTGAATAACGGTAGAGTTCTGCCAGAGGAACGCGTGCCTTGAGTACCTGGAAGCCTTTCTCGCTACCCATACCCTCGATGATACCGCGACGGTTCTGGATATCACTCATAACATCACCCATGCAGTCGCCGGGAACCATTACCTCAACCATGTAGATAGGCTCCATGATCTTAGGACCAGCAATTCTGAACGCCTCTTTGAATGCGTTGCGGGCTGCGATGATGAACGCGATTTCCTTAGAATCTACGGGGTGCATCTTACCATCGTATACATATACGCGGATGTCACGTGCATAAGAACCTGTCAGAGGGCCTTCCTCCATCTTCTGCATGAGACCTTTCTTGATGGCGGGCATGAAGCTGGCGTCGATGGCACCACCGACAACGCAGTTGTAGAACTCGAGCTTGCCACCCCATTCGAGGATAGTCTCTTCCTTGCTCTTGATGTTGAGGACAGTGTCCTTGCCGTCAATCTTGAAGCGTGCGGTAGTCTCGACACCCTCTACGATAGGCTCGATAAGGAGGTGAACCTCACCGAACTGACCGGCACCACCGGACTGTTTCTTGTGACGGTACTGGGCGTTGGCAACCTTGGTGATGGTCTCGCGGTAGGAGATACGGGGAGCGAGGAACTCAGCCTCGATCTTGTACTCGTTCTTGAGTCTCCACTTGACGAAGTTGATCTGCTGCTCACCATTGCCCTGGAGGATGGTCTGCTTGAGCTCCTTGGCGTACTGGACAAGGATCGTAGGATCCTCGGAAGTGATCTTGTTAAGGGCGTCACCGAGTTTCTCCTCCTCTTTCTGGTCTACGGCCTTGATGGCGCAGCGGAACTTGGGAGCGGGGAAGGAGATAGGCTCGAAGGCGATGTCGGCACCGGCAGCGCAGAGAGTGGAGTTGGTCTTGGCGCTCTTGAGCTTGACGGTACATCCGAGGTCACCGGCAGCGAGGCTGTCGACCTGGACCTTGTTCTTGCCGGCAACGGCATAGATGGCTGTGATGCGCTCCTTGTCACCGGTCTCGGCGTTCTCGAAGTCGGCGGGAGTTACAGTACCGGACATTACCTTGAAGTAGGCAACCTCACCGAGGTGCTGCTCAAGGGCGGTCTTATAGATGAAGAGGCTGGCTTTGCCGGCGGGGTCGCAGGCGATTTCCTGGCCGTCTTTGGTCTTGTTGGGGCGTGCTGCAGGGCTGGGGCAGGCTTCGATGAGGAAGTCCATGAGCCTCTTGACACCGATGTTCTTCCTGCCGGAGAGACAGAGAACGGGGAAGGCTTCTCCCTTGGAGATACCGATGCCGAGTCCTTTGTGGATCTCGTCGTCATTGAGGGTCATCTCGTCGAAGAACTTCATCATGAGCTCCTCGTCGAACTCGGCAGCCTTCTCGATGAGGGCCATGCGGAGTTCCTCGGCCTCGTCAGCGAGATCGGCTGGAATGTCGAGTTCCTCGCGGGTTCCGAGATCGTCCTTGAAGCGGTACATCTTCATCTTGAGGACGTCGACGAAAGCGTTGAAGTCGGGACCTGCGTTGACAGGGAACTGGAGAACTACGGGTTTGCCACCGAAAGCCTCTTTGAGGGAGTGGAGAGTGTTCTCCCAGTTGGCCTTCTCACCGTCAAGCTGGTTGACACCGAGGATTACGGGAACACCGTACTGCTCGGCATATCTTGCGAAGATCTCAGTACCGACCTCGACACCCTGCTGGGCGTTTACGAGAAGGACACCGGTCTCACATACCTTGAAGGCGGAAACGGCGCCACCGGAGAAATCGTCGGAACCCGGAGTGTCGATGAAGTTGAACTTGGTGCCAGCGAACTCGGCATAAAGAGGGGTCGCGAAAATGGATTTCTGGTTGACCTGCTCGAATTCGGTGTTGTCGGAAACGGTTGTCTTAGCCTCGACGGTACCTTTGCGGTCGATGACCTTGCCTTCATAAAGCATAGCTTCGGCAAGGGTGGTCTTACCGGAACGGGTACTACCGAGGAGAACCACATTACGGATGTTTTGGGTGGTATAGGATTTCATCTTCTATATTGGTTTGTTGTTATTGATTACTTTTTGGTCAAAAAGCGGACAAATCCGCAGTCTATATCCTTGCAAATTTAATGATATTAATTCGGTATCCAAGGGTAAAACCCTCATTTAGTTCATTTTCCGCCCCAAAAGTTCAATTTTTGGTCTTTTTTCGTCGGCTTGTAAGGGATACTTTTGCACCTCAAAGATAACTAAAAGAGAATGGAAGAGATTTTCATTGAAAACGAGAGGATCCGTGAGAACTTCCGGAAACTCAGGAGGAACGCCAACCTGTCCCAGGCAGAAGTGGCTGAGAAAATAGGAATAACCCTGTCAACCTACAAGCATCTCGAGTCGCGCGGAGGCACCGATATTATCCATCGCGGAGTTGAGAAACTCCCCGGGCTGTTCGGCGTCTCGCCGGAGGCCCTCTTCTGCAGGGAGCTCACGAGCGACGACCTGCTCCTCTGCGAAGAAGCGGGAGAATACGGACAGCTGTCATTATGGGAAGAACTCCTGAAACTCGGGAACGATCTTGTAGGGAAAGGAGAAGAGATGAGCCGGATCGGGAAGACCCTCCTCAACAAACTGGAGATACTGGGTCTCAAGTAAAAGCCTTCTCTTTTGGATAAGGGGGCAATATTTACTAATTTTGCTCCACAATGCACTCCAGAGAGGACATAGTTCTCCGCCCTTATCTGAACGAAGGGCTTGTCGAGGCCGGCTGCGATGAAGCCGGCCGCGGGCCGCTCGTCGGCCCTGTCTACGCGGCCGCCGTCATCCTCCCGCCGGACTTCCACAACCCCCTCCTCAACGACTCCAAGCAGATGACGGAGAAGAACCGCGACATCCTTCGCGAAGTGATCGAGAAGGAGGCTGTCGCGTGGGCTGTCGAGGCCGTCAGTCCGAAGGAAATCGACGAGCTCAACATCCTCTGGGCCTCCGTCACCGGCATGCAGAGGGCTGTCCGCAAACTCTCCGTCCGCCCGGATTTCCTCCTTGTCGACGGCAACAAGTTCCGTCCTTTCGACGGCTACAGATACAGGACCGTCGTCAAGGGCGACGCGACTTTCGCATCGATAGCCGCAGCCTCCGTCCTTGCCAAGACCCACCGCGACGAATACATGAGGAAACTGGCCCTCGAATACCCAGAATACGGTTGGGAGCGCAATATGGGCTACCCGACCAAGGAGCACATTGCCGCAATCATGAAATACGGGTACACCCCCCACCATAGAAAAAGTTTCCATGTAAAGGAGCTTGAACCGACTCTTTTTTAAAGCAACGAATATTTATGAAAAGAAGACTTGTCTGTATTGCCGCCGCGCTTGTCATGATGGTGACTCCCTCCTTCGCCGACGAAGGGATGTGGCTCCTTCCCCTTCTCGACAAGCTGAACGCAAATCCCCTCAAGGAAGCGGGATGCCACCTCAAGCCCGGTGACATCTATTCCGTAAACCACAGCTCCCTGAAGGACGCGATAGTCCAGTTCGGAGGCGGATGCACCGGAGAGGTCGTCTCCGACGAGGGCCTCCTCCTGACGAACCACCAC
>JAKSJS010000161.1 GCA_024398155.1 Bacteroidales bacterium
TCTCGGCGGCGCTGCGCCGCCCCGGGGTCGCGGCGGCGTACAAGGTCGAGGACAAGGCTGTAGGCTGTGACTTCGCGCCGGGCGCCGTCCGCGCGTCCGCGCGGCGCCGTCGCGACTGTCGCGAGCCCCTCGGGCTTGTAGGCAACTACAAGCCACTTGTCCTCAAAGAGTATCCTCAGTCTTCCCATGTTATCTCGAATCTACCGATTTCGTATCCGTTATGCCAGTCCTGGACTATGGGAATCTCATCCCCGTCAAGGTCCCTGACGATTATCTGATCCTCGAAGAGGGTATGGGTGTGGCCACCGATGATAGCATCGATGCCGTGCGTGCCGGCGGCAAGGCGCGCGTCGTCGCAGGGCTCGTCACCTATCTTGTATCCGAGGTGGGAGACAACAATCACAAGGTCACATCCCTTGGCTCGAAGCTCGGCGGCATATTTCTCAACGACATCGAAAGGATTGATGTAGACGAGCCTCTTGGCCGTCTCGGCGGCCACCGTGCTCCTTATGTCGTTGAGGAAACCTATCATACCTATCTTGAGCCCGCCTTTCCTTATAATAGTATAAGGAGTGACGTGCTTTGCAAGAGGCGTATTGCTGAAATCGTAGTTGGCGCATATGACACGCGTCCTCTTAAGGTTCCCAAGACGTCTTGCGAGCTCTTCGAGACCGTTGTCGAATTCATGGTTGCCAAGGGCTATCACGTCATATCCGAGGGCGTTCACGAGCTCGACCTCTACGTCTCCCTTGAGGACGGAGAAGTAGGGGGTACCCTGGTTGAAGTCGCCTGCATGGACAAGCATCACGTTCCTTTTGCCTTCAGCCTTGCGGACGCTGTCGACGTAGACGGCCCTTTCGACCGTTCCGCCGACGCCGGCCAGTTTGCCGCTGCGCTCGGGCTCGAGGTGGGAGTGGGTGTCGTTGAGGTGGAGTATGACAAGACGATGGTCCTTCGCAGGGGCTGAGCTGCATACGAGGGCAATCATTGCAAGTGTCAAAAGTATCTTCTTCATCGTCTCTACTGGTTATCAAGGTAAGTTACACGTCCTTCGACCCTGCTCTCGATGACGCCTCCGCGGGCCTTGAGGTCCTTGAGGTAGTCGAGCATGCAGTCGCTGACCTTTATGGTGCTCATCTCGACAGTCGCATTCTCTCCGATGTAGAAATGGTCGCCGCCGTCCAGGAGGAAGTCTATCGTAGCGACACCGTACATGCGTTCGTCGTCAATAGGCTCGCCGCCGACCTTGACGTCGACGAGCCGGCCGTAATCGAGGACTACAGTAGCTCCGCTCAGGGGCTGGGCGCCGTAGTCGGCGAATACCTGGAAGACCTTCTTCAGCTGGGCTCCGCTCATAGTTACATAGCAGAGATAGTTGTTGAAGGGGAACATCGAGATTATGTCCTCCTTGAGAACGTCTCCCTTGGGCATGTCTATCCTGATGCCGCCGAAGTTGGTTATGGCGACGTCGGCCTTCTTGCCGAAGGCCTTCTCGACGCCTTCCTTGATACGGTCGACGGCGAAGTTGCCGAGGGCGTTCTCAGGACGGCTCCAAGCCATGTGCTCGACCGAGTAACCGACGACCTCCTTTGTGGCGGACATGGCGTCCTGGGCCGCTACGAGGGCTTTTGTGGCCTTTGCGGCGGAGCCTTTGTAGACCTTGCCGTTGGGGGCGTAGAACTTGCCGCCTCGGACTTCGCCCATCGACTCCTTGACGTCGTTGGGGCCGGCGGACCTGACGCCCGTGCGGCTGGCGTCCATCCTTACGGACTTCCAGCTGTAGTGGAAGTCCTGGGCGGAGGCGCCGGCCGTCATTAGGACGAGGGCTGCCGCGATAATGATCCTCTTCATATCCATTATTTCTGCTTGAGCCATTTCCAGAGGTCGGCGAAAGTGGACTTCTTGCCGAACATGAGGATACCTACCTTATATATCTTGGCGGAAGCCCATGCGCATCCGAAGAACGTAAGGACAAGGAGAACGAGCGAGAGGGCTATCTCCCATGTCGCGACGCCGAGAGGTATTCTCGCGAGCATCACGATAGGGGAGGTGAAGGGTATCATCGAGCACCACCATACGAGGGCGCTGTCAGGCGCCTTGAAGGCGTACAGCGCGACGAAGAAGCCTAGGAGGAGGGGTATCGTAACCGGCAGCTGGAGCTGCTGGGTGTCGGCCTCGTTGTCGACGGCCGACCCTATCGCGGCGAATAGCGACGCGTAGAGCAGGTAGCCGAGGGCGAAGAAGAGAAGGAAGGCGACGATGATCTGGGTGAAGTTGATGCCCTTCACAGTCTCGATTATCGCGGCAAGGCCTTCGGATTCGCCGTCAGCTGCGGCCGCCGTAATCGCTTCCATATCGACGTCCACGCCGGACATCTGGACAAGCTCTTCGGGGGCGCTTGCCGCAGCGAGCTTGTCAGCTCCGATGAGCGGCATCGCTATGCCGACTATCGCACCGGTGAGGAGTATCCAGAGAAGGAACTGGGTGAGGGCGACGCATGCGACACCGACAATCTTGCCTATCATGAGCTCGGTGGCCTTGACGGAGCTTACGAGCACCTCGACGACACGGCTGGACTTCTCTTCGATCACGCTCTGCATTACCATGCCGCAGAACATCGTTATGAAAAGATAGATTATCATGCTGAAGAGCATGGAGATTATCATCATCACCTCGGAGGAGGATATCTTCTCCTCTCCGGAATCGTCGATCACGTAAGTCTTGACGTCTGTGTTGTACTTGACGTCTTCCATCATCTGCTTGAGGCCGGCTATTTCATAGGAATTGATCCTGTAGTCTTCCATCGCGTCATCGACTCTCTTGGAGATAGCCTCCTTGAGGTCCATGCTGATGGGCTTGAGGGAGAAAGCCTCGACGGATACAGACTTTGAAGCCTCGTCGAGAGGGAATACGTGGAGGACTGCGTCGAGCTCGAGGTCGTTGATGTTGGCCTTGAGGATGCTGAGGTCCTCCTCGCTCGAGTAGTCCTTGAAGGTGAAGGCCTCGTTGGACTCCATGAAGGGCATGACAATGCCAGACTCGTCGACTACGGCGACGGTCTTGCCCTTGTCCTCGGCGAAGATCATGATGAGGGAGGGAACTATGCAGAGGGCTGCAAAGAGAATCGGGACGAGGAAGGTCGTAAGAAGGAAGGATTTCTTCTTTACGCGGGTCTTGTATTCACGTCCTATTACTACACCTATTATATGCCAGTTTATCATAGCTTATTCCTCCTCTCCTTTAACAAGTTTGATGAATATGTCGTTCATGCGCGGGAGTATCTCGCGGTATGATTTGATCGTTGCGCCCTTCTCGATGAGGGCTTTGAGATGGTCGTTGCCGGAGTTCTCTATCGGGAATACGTCGGTATGGAGGCCTTCTCCGTCCTCGTAGGAGATCTCGACCTTGTGGTCGCCCAGCTCGCGGCGGATGTCCTCGACGCCGCCGGTTATGACGACATGGGACTTGTTTATGAGGGCGATGTTGTCACAAAGCTCCTCTACGGATTCCATGTTGTGGGTCGAGAGGACTATCGTCGCTCCCTCCTCCTTGAGACGGAGTATCTCCTCGCGGATGAGCTGGGCGTTCACCGGGTCGAAGCCGCTGAAGGGCTCGTCGAGGATGAGGAGCTTCGGGCGGTGGACGACGGTCGTTATGAACTGGACTTTCTGGGCCATGCCCTTCGAAAGTTCCTCGACCTTCTTGTTCCACCAGCTCTCTATCCCGAACTTCACGAACCATTTCTTGAGCTCGTTCTCGGCGTCACGGGCCGTCATGCCCTTGAGCTGGGCAAGGTACAGGGCCTGGTCGCCGACCTTCATCTTGCGGTAGAGGCCGCGCTCCTCGGGAAGATATCCTATCTTCTCGACGTCGC
>JAKSJS010000162.1 GCA_024398155.1 Bacteroidales bacterium
GGATTGCAAAGGTACGCATAATTTTTACAATGCCAAATTTATTTTAACTTTTTTCAAAAAAATCTCAACTTTTTCATGAAAATAGAACCGCCCGAAGATTGCTCCCAGGCGGTTCTATTCAACAAATCGGCTTAAACGAGCAGCGCAACTATCTGTCCTTTAACGACTTTGTCGCCCTGGGCGGCAGCAGTCGCCAAAATGCGGCCGTCACGGGCCGATTTTATCTCCTCAATGCCGAAATTAGTCTGAATATATCCGATAATCTCTCCGGCCTTGAATTCCGTACCTGCAGAAGGAGCTTTGGAGACGTCATCGACGTCGATCTGCCAGAGCATCTGGCCGCGTACGGGAGCCTGGACCGGAGTCGCGGAAGGATTGGCGGCAACGAGTCCGTCGATATCGAAGGCGGGCATCTCGACGACAGGACGGACGACGACCTTCGGGGCGCCGGCCTTTTCGCGGCGGGCCTCAAGGTCCTCGTTGAAGCGTGCCTTGGCCACTCCGCTCTTATAATCCCGGTACTGGCGCTCATGCATGGCAAATTCGAAGAGTTCCTCCTCATCCTCCCCTTCGTCCCAGCCCTCTTCCTTCATCATCGCACGGAACCTGGGCAGTTCGTCCGGGAAAGCATCCTGGGGATTGCCTGTATAGAACTCGAGGCCTTTTTCGCGGGCCAGTTCTATAATCTCCGGAGCAAGAGGCCCGGGAAGGGTTCCCATCTTGCCGAGGATCATGTTCCATGTATCCTTGTCGATATTGCTCCAGCGGGGCTTGCCCTGGAGAATCGCCATGAGGTTAAGGAGAGCCGTATTCTTCGTGTATTGGCTGAAAGGAGTCACAAGCGGAGGATAGCCTAGGCGTGGCCATACGTACTCGACCTCCTGGAAAAGCATGACCATCAGCTTGTCCAGAGAGAGCTCGGGCTTGCCCTCGCGGCGGAGTCCGGCGTTTATCGCGCCATGGACGCCCTGGAGGTCGGCCATCATCGAGCCCATCATGCCGCCGGGAAGGCCGCATCCTACAAGCAGCGAGGACATGTGGGAGTTGTTGGGGTCGATCCAGTATCCGAGGAAATCGTCTATGAATTTCTGGGTCAGGCTGCGGACTTCCATATATGCGTCCATATTGAGGTCCTTCACCAAGAATCCGTCAGCCTTGAGCATTTCGCGTATGGTTATGACGTCAGGATGGACCTTGCCCCAGGAGAGGGGCTCGACGGCGACATCGAGATAGTCGGCGCCGGCGCGGGCGACCTCGAGCATCGAGGCGGTCGCGAAGCCGGGGCCTGTATGACCATGGTACTGGACCTTGATATGGGGATATTTCTTCTTTATGTCGCGGACAAGCTCACCGAGGAAGGTCGGACGTCCGATGCCGGCCATGTCCTTGAGGCATATCTCGTCGCAGCCGTACTCAACGACCTTGTCGACTACCGACATGTAGTATGCGACCGTATGGACCGGCGAATTGGTAACGGACAGGGCCACCTGCGAGATCATGCCGGCCTTTTTCGCGTACTCGACGGAAAGGCGGAGGTTGCGGGGGTCGTTAAGACCGCAGAAAGAGCGGGAGATATCGGTGCCCTGGGCCTTCTTCACCTTGAACATCAGCTCACGCACATCGGCGGGAACGGGGTTCATGCGCAGACCGTTGAGTCCCCTCTCGAGCATGTGGGTTTCTATGCCGGCATCATTGAAAGGCTTTGTCCAGGCACGGACGGCCTTGTTCGGATTCTCTCCGAAGAGAAGGTTTACCTGCTCGAACGCACCGCCATTGGTCTCGACGCGGTCGAAACATCCTATGTCGATTATCGCCGGAGCGACCTCGACAAGCTGGTCAACACGCGGAACATAGCGTCCGGAGGACTGCCACATATCCCTGTATACAAGGGAGAATTTTATTTCTTTGGACATATTTTCGGGATTAGAAGCGCAAATTTAGTAAAAATCGCCCCTCGATGACTACTCAACCGAAAAAAGGACGGAAGCGATATTTGCAGACGAATCCACGCACGTTATCCTGTGGGTCCCGGGAGAAAGGATGCAGGACATCTCATGGATTGTCTTCGTCTCGCCAAGGTAATCCTTGTCGAGATGCCAGTAGACGGTCTCGCCGGCGTCGGTATGGGCAAGTATGAAGGTAACCTCTCCGGGTAAGCCGTCATTATCCTTGGGAACAGTGATATTGCTTCCCTGCAAAGGATAGAGGAACTCCATGGGCGCGAGTCCGGAGCCGGAGGCGACGCGCTCCTCCTTCGTGAGGGGCCTGTACTCGGGGTGATTGTGGCGGTAATAGCTCTCCATGGCAGCAGGAAGCACAAAACGGCTCTCGCCGCGGACGACACGGTGGTAGGAACAAGCCGCCGAGTTAAGGGAGGCGGCCGGCAGGAGGAGTGTGTCGCGTACGGGGCAGTCGGGGCCGGCGAGGCGGCCGCTCCCGCGGCATACCTCAGCCCTTACGCAGCCGGAAGGATCCGGTTCGCCGAACCATACGCCGTCATCCGGCAGAAGGCCGAACAGCTCGAACATCACAGGGCCGGCCGTACGGGCGCCGACAAGTCCGAAGGCGCCCTGGCCCGAAGCGTTGCCGGCCCATACACCGACGGCATAGCGGGGAGTGACGCCTACGGCCCAGGCATCGCGGAAGCCCCAGCTGGTGCCCGTCTTCCAGGCGACCTTCCTGACCGAAGGGACAAGTTTCCAGTCTATCTCATCAGGTCTGTTGACATTGGAAAGGGCATCCAGCGTGTATGAGGCGCATATTTCGGAAGACCTGACGGCAAGGTCACGGTACATCCCCACTATCTCCAGGAGCTTGCCCTCGGCACCGCCAAGGATCAGCGAAAGACCGTAATCCGAAGCCTCACGGGAAAGGGTCGTCATGCCGAGGGCCTCGAGTCTCTCCTTGAATCTCGGCACCCCATAGTTTCTCAGCATGTGGACAGCCGGAACGTTCAGCGAGCGGGCCAGGGCCTCGGAGGCCGGGACCGCACCGGAGAACTGGCGGCTGAAATTCTGGGGAGCGAAACCGTTTATATTAATAGGTATGTCAGGAAGCAGGGTCCCGGGCAGTATCGTACCGTCCGCGAGGCATGATTCATAAAGGAAAGGCTTGAGGATACTGCCTGTACTGCGGGGCGACCTTGCGACGTCAACTTTGGAACCGCTTCTGCCGCTGTCGGAATTGGCATTGCCGACATATGCAACGACCTCACCCGAAACGACGTCCATAACGACAGCAGAGAGGTCGGCAATCTGCTCACGCGAAAGATCGTCGTTCCATCGGTCGAGGACCTGTTCGACCCGTCTCTGGAGAGGCAGGTCAATTCCCGTCACTACCCTTTCGCCGGGCCTTGTGAGATAATAGCAGTCGACAAGGTGGCGGGCATATCCCGGCAGCTCGCGGGGCTCGCCCGGGAGTTCCTCCTCAAGGGCCAGCTCGAGGTCAGTCTCCGAAAGATACCCTCTTTCGCAAAGTCTCCTCAAAAGGCCGTTGCGCTTTTCAAGCATCACCTCCCTGTTACGGCCCGGATGGACGAGCGCGGGCGCGTTCGGGAGAACGGCGAGCGCCGCCGCCTCGGCCCATGACATTTCGGAGGCATCGCGCCCGAAATACCGCCATGAGGCCGCTTCAAGGCCGACCACATTGCCACCGAAAGGGGCATGGGCGGCATACAGGGCAAGGATTTCGTCCTTCGAGTACCTTGCCTCCAGCCTTGTCGCCTCGAACATTTCCAAAATCTTTGCGACGACAGTCCTGCGGCGCCCTTTCGAGAGGCGCATTACCTGCATGGAGATCGTGCTCGCCCCTCTTACAGTCCTGCCGGCTCTGATGTTCTGACGCACATCTCTCGCCA
>JAKSJS010000163.1 GCA_024398155.1 Bacteroidales bacterium
TTTCATAACAAAACCCCGAAAGTTTTTTGTCTAACTTTCGGGGTTCGGGTCACTTTTTAGTCAGCCTATTTTTCTTATCCTTGCCGGAGAGTTATTTACCAAATCTTTCTTTTGAGAAATGTTGCGTCAAGCCTTGTCACTATGATAATCTACAAGGCCGGGATGAATGACAGGACTGTTGTCAAGGTAGAACGCTACTATCCGAGCAGCAAGACTTGCAGTCGTTCGGTTGTCAGCGCCTTACTGCAAGGGCAAACTGCCCGAAATACTTGTCCAAATATGAAAGAGACTGGTAATCAGAAGATAGGTATGACTCGGTGAACAGGTCTCTTGCCCGGCATATTTCCTTCAGGAGAGCGCCTCTTGAGTCCAGCCCATGACGGCTGGTACGGATTGTGGCGTCGATAAGGTCCAGCGCACGTAGAAATGCGCTTTCCGCCATACGGGAATTCCCCTTTTCGGCCCACTTCCGAGTCCGGCCAACCTCACTGCCGATATTGGCCATCTGTTCAACCAGCGGCATTTCACTCCAACGTTCAAGATTGACTGTCTCCATTATCTGCTTACGAATTTGTCAACAATTTCTCTGATTCTAAGTTGAATGGATTCATCCTCTACATTCCTGCTGAAATTACTCTGTCTTGGACGTATGTTGATGAGAGAGTCGAATTCGATGAAGTCATCACCTTCCACTTCCGGATAAATGTTGAATCCCCATAAGTCTTCCTGCATAGAGCCATTTTCCAGCATCAATTGCTCAAGGTCGGAGTGTAACTCGGCATTAATAGCAAGCTTTCCCAGACGGATATCCGCTACCGCTTTTACCATGTCGACAAATAATTCAGCCGCTATCTCTGATAGCTGGGGAACTGTAAGCTTCTCATTGAGGATTATCATACTTGAGGGGATTTCTAAGCAAAGATAGTAAATAGAAAGGATTCAAGGCAACAAAAATCCTCCCACGTTGGGGAGGATGAATATATTACGCTGCAAGACAGCGTTATTTAACGCCTAGTATTCCTCCTCGTTGAAGAAAAAGTCGTCTTTGGTGGGGTAGTCGGGCCAGATGTCTTCGATGGATTCGTACATCTCGCCGTCGTCCTCGAGTTCCTCGAGGTTCTCGACGACTTCGAGGGGAGCGCCGGAGCGCATTGCGTAGTCGATAAGTTCATCCTTGGTTGCGGGCCAGGGAGCGTCTTCAAGACGGTAAGCAAGTTCTAGTGTCCAGTACATAGTGTGAGTTATTTTCTAATTAATTTTTCTTTTTAGGGGCGCAAATATAGTAAAAAATTCAAACCTCGGGATATATTTACTAAATTTGTACCAAATTATTTGACAGACAGAAAGTATGGCATATACCAAAGAAGAGATATACGACGAGCAGGTGACCTCCGGGATTGCCGCCCATGTAAAGGAGATACTCCGCCTCATGGGCGAGGATACCTCGAGGGAGGGCCTTGTAAAGACGCCCGAGAGGGTGGCCAAGGCGCTCCAGTTCGTGAACAAGGGAACCGGCGAGGACGGCGCTGAGATACTTCGAAGCGCCCTTTTCAAGGAGGAATACAGCCAGATGGTCCTTGTAAAGGACATAGAGCTCTACTCGACCTGCGAGCATCACATGATGCCCTTCATAGGGAAATGCCACATTGCCTACATCCCCAACGGAACGATAACTGGCCTCAGTAAGCTTGCCCGCGTTGTCGAGTGCTACGCCCGCCGTCTCCAGGTCCAGGAGCGCCTTACGGTGGAGATCAGGGACTGCATCCAGGATACCCTCAATCCCCTTGGAGTCGCGGTTGTAATAGAAGCCTCCCACTCCTGCATGACGCTCCGTGGCGTACAAAAAGCGAACGCCGTGACCACGACGTCCGCTTTCTCGGGAATATTCCTCAAGGACGAGAGGACGAGGAACGAGTTCCTCAATCTCATCAAGTAGAAGCTCTAGAATCCGAAATACCGGTCCGCGTTATTGTAACAGATATCGCGGACCATTCTTTTTATGTCCTCGATCTCGCTTGCGGGCAGACGGCCGGACTCGACGTCGGAGCCGAGGACGTCGCAGAGAATGCGGCGGAAGTACTCGTGGCGGGGGTAGCTGATGAAGCTGCGGCTGTCGGTCAGCATGCCGACGAAGCGGCTCAGCAGACCGAGCGAGCTAAGGGCATTGATCTGTTTGCGGATGCCGTCCTCCTGGTCGAGGAACCACCATCCGCTGCCGAGCTGCATCTTGCCAGGGACGCTGCCGTCATTGAATGTGTAAGCCATAGTAGCGAATACCTCGTTGTCCTTGGGATTGAGGTTGTAGAGTATCGTCTTGGCGAGACGGTCGCATGAGGCGAGGCGGTCGAGGAACTTATGGCCGGCAGCGGCGGTCGGAAGGTCGCCGATGGCGTCATATCCGGTATCGGGGCCGGCGAGGGAGAACATCTTCGAGTTGTTGTTGCGGAGCGGGCCGACATGGTACTGCTGGACCCACCCGGCCTCGGCGTCGAGAACGCCTTCGTCGAAGAGGAAGGCACTCTTGAACTTCGCGGTCTCCTCAACGGACGGGACTTCGCCGCGGAGCACCTTGGCGAAGACCGACTCAATCTCGCTGGCGGTGTGGTCGGCGGCATAGAAGGTGTCGATTCCGTGGTCGCTGAGGCTGCATCCCATCGAGGCGAAGAAGTCGTGGCGGCGGCGGAGGGCGTCGCGGAGGTCGCGGTAGGAGCGGATATCCATATCCGCCGCCGCGCCGAGCCGCCCGAGGTACTCCTTATAGGCCGCCGGGTTCTCTATCGCCATAGCCTTGTCGGGCCTCCATGCCGGAAGGACCTTCGTGCCGAAAGGATTGTCGGCTATCATCTTGTGGTAGCAGAGGTCGTCGGCGGGGTCGTCGGTCGTGCAGACGACCTTCACGTTGAACTTGCGGATAAGGGCCTGGCCGCGGAACTCGTGAGTCGCGAGCTTTGCGTTGCACTCATCGAAGATCTCGCGCGCGGTTTCGGGCTTCAATATCTTGTCAATGCCGAACACGCGGCTGAGCTCGAGGTGGGACCAGTGGTAGAGGGGGTTCCTCATCGCGTAGGGCATCGTCTCCGCCCATTTCTCGAAGGTCTCCCAGGAGGAGCGTCTGCCTTCGGTCAGGTAGTCTTCGGTCACGCCGTTGCCTCTCATAGCGCGCCATTTGTAATGGTCGCCGCTATGACCGTCGATGATCCATAGCTGGGTTATGTCGCGGAACTCGATGTTCTCCGCTATCTCCTTAGGTGAAAGATGGCAGTGGTAGTCGATTATCGGCATGTTCTCCGCGCTCCCGCGGAAGAGCTCGCGGGCGCAGTCGTTGGAGAGGAGGAAGTCTTTACCAATGAAGCTCATGTTGAGACTGGATTATACGCCTCCGAAGGCGCTGTAGCCTCCGTCGACGGGGATTACTATACCGGTTACGAAAGAGGAGATGTCGCTGAGGAGGTAGAGCATGGTGCCTACGAGATCCTCGGGCTCTCCGAATTTATGGGTGGGGGTGTTGGCGATGATCTTCCTGCCGCGTGGCTTGAGGGCGCCCGTGCCTTCCTCGGTCAGGAGGAAACGGTTCTGGTCGGTAAGGAAGAAGCCGGGGGCTATCGCGTTGCAGCGTATGCCGAGCTGGGCTACGTGGACTGCATACCACTGGGTGAAGTTGTTGATAGAACCTTTGGCGGCGGAGTAGGCGGGAATCTTGGTCAGCGGCCTTATGGAGTTCATCGAGGAGACATTGAGGACTACGCCTTTCCTGGCTTCGATCATGTCGGTCGTGAAGACCATCGTCGCGAGGAGTGTGCCGTTGAAGTTGAGCTCGAAGACATCCTTGAAACCCTGCATGT
>JAKSJS010000164.1 GCA_024398155.1 Bacteroidales bacterium
TTCCGCAATGGTGCTGGGAGCCGATGTCCGGGACGGGAAAGTTGCCGTCAAGGGATGGCTCGAGGACTCCCTCGTGACTATCGACGCGCTTATTGAGAAATTCCTCGGGGCCGGGCTCCGGGAAGTGATATGCACCGACATATCGAAGGACGGCATGCTCGCCGGTCCTTCGTTCGATCTTTACCGCCGCCTGACGGAGGCATTCCCTTCGTGCGTGTTTACCGTGAGCGGGGGAATATCTTCTATGGCGGACATCGAAAGACTTTCCGGGATGGGTCTTCCGAAAGTCATTGTAGGAAAGGCTATTTATGAAAACAGAATAACTCTTGATGAGATAGAGAAATGGTCGCGAAACGTATAATACCGTGCCTTGACGTCAAGGACGGAGCTGTTGTCAAGGGCATCAATTTCGAGGGCCTGCGCGAGGTCGGCGACGCCGTGGAGATGGGCGTCAAATATGCCCGCGAGGGTGCTGACGAGCTTGTCTACCTCGACATTTCCGCTTCGAGGGAGGGTCGTGCGACCTTTACCGACCTCGTCGAAAGGATAGCCCTCGGAATCGACATCCCCTTCACTGTCGGCGGCGGCATATCCTCGCTCGACGACGCTTCGCGACTTCTCGACCGCGGAGCCGACAAGATATCGGTCAACAGTGCTGCTGTGGCCCGTCCGGAGCTCATCTCGGAGATCGCCGCAAAGTACGGCAGCCAGTTCGTCGTCGTTGCTGTTGACGCCAAGTTCAAGGACGGCCTATGGCGAGTCACGACCCATGGCGGCAGCCGCTTTACCGAGCGCGAGCTCTTCGCCTGGGCCCGCGAGGCCGAGGACCGCGGCGCGGGCGAGATACTCTTCACTTCGATGGACCATGACGGAACGAAGGCGGGGTATGCATGCGATGAGTATGCACGCCTTTCAGAAATGCTTTCGATCCCGATAATCGCCTCGGGCGGGGCCGGCTCCATAGCCGACATAGCCGAGGTCCTGACCCGTGGCAAGGCCGACGCCGCCCTCGCCGCATCGATATTCCACTACGGGGAGATACCCATTCCCGTGCTCAAAGAATCTTTAAGGAAACAGAACATATTCGTAAGATGAAATTTTCGGACTTCAACCTTTCAAAGACCGGCGACGGACTTCTGCCGGTCATAATCCAGGATTCAACGACCCTGAAGGTCCTTATGCTCGGCTATATGAATGAGGAGGCTTTCGAAAAAACGGTCTCCGAGGGCCGTGTAACCTTCTTTTCCCGTTCGAAGGGCCGCCTCTGGACCAAGGGCGAGACGAGCGGCAACTTCCTTTCTGTCGTTGAGATGTACAAGGATTGCGACGATGACACTCTCCTCATAAAAGCCGTTCCCGCGGGGCCTACATGCCACCGTGGGACGACCGCCTGCTTCGACACTCCCGAGGACGAGGGCTTCATCCGCACCCTCGCCGAGGTCGTCTCGAAACGTCATGAGGAAATGCCGGAGGGATCCTATACGACCAAACTCTTCATCAAAGGCGTCAAGACCATAGCCAAGAAGGTGGGGGAGGAGTCCGCAGAGACAATAATCGAGGCCGTAAGCGGCAACCGCGAGCGTTTCGTATATGAGGCCTCCGACCTCATATACCATCTTCTCGTCCTTGCCGAGCAGATGGGTGTAAAGGTCTCCGACCTCGAGTCCGAACTCGCACTCCGTCACCGCTAGCCCCCGTCGGCCCTCCTCCGCGAGCCCTCCCGCCATCTCGACCCTCCGTCCCACTTGGGATAAACGTATCCCGCTGACAATTAGCGACAACCCCCAACGACTCCCGGCATTTCTGCCCCCAGTCACTCCGGGCGTTTTTGCCCTAAGTCACTCCCAGAGCTTCTAACTTCTACGCTTAAGTCATTAGCCATCAGTGCCTTACCTCATACCGTCTCCGAAATTTGCTGCGACGGTATACGCCATATCGCTGATTTTCAGCAATTTAACCTTAATCGCTTGTCACCCAGCGCTTTCGCACATACCGTCTCCGCAAATCGCCGCGACGGTATACGCCATCTCGCTGATTGACAAAACATTAGCCTCGTCGCGTGACAACAAAATCGCCGAAAGCGCTCTTCGCTAATTTTTGCCCTCCTGCCGGTCATATTCGGGAGGGAGTTCAAACTCCTGCTGACGGCAACAGACCGTCGCTCAAACTCGGGCGTACGCTCAATTATGACCGAAAAGCCGGCAAAAATATACGGATCACCGTTTTGCCGCGCTTCGCGCCCGAGGCCCAACCGCCATCTGGCAGTACCAGCAGGGCCGAAAGGCCGTGGGAAGGGCCATCCTTTGGCGCTTCCTGATGCATGCACGGAATCGAGTTGACACCCAAGATGCATTGGGAGGCCGATTTTGTGTCAACTGGAGGTCGGAATCGGCAGATATTGCCGAATTTCCGGTCCAGTTGCCAATTCTACGCCGTATAATGGCTATTTCGTGTCAACTCGATTCCTATCGCCAGCACTTACGTGCAAACGCATGTAACTTACGGGCAGAGGGGCGGAGTGTCGCGGGAAAAACCCGCGACAGGGGCAGCAAAAGTGGGCGGAAAGGCGGAGTGTCGCGGGAAAAACCCGCGCCAGAGCCACAGTTGCCCGCGACAGAGGCCCAATAAGTGCAGTAGTTCGCCAAACGGGCGAATTAACGCGGGAAGTATGGCACGGTTATCGGCGCGTTGCCCTCGATAGATGCATAGTTGCCCGCGACAGAGGCTTGGAATGGTCGGGAGAAGATTTTTCCAAGTTTTTCAAATAAAAAGTTTATCTTTGCAAGATGAAGCGGCGCTCCGATCAATGCTTGATAACTGGAGCTGATGGCGGAACCGCGCAACTGATTGTCAAATACAAAACAACAATAATATAATGGCTCTCATTGATTCAATAATCGCACGCGCTAAATCCAACAAGCAGCGCATCGTTCTCCCCGAGTCCTTCGAGGAGCGTACCATAACTGCCGCCGACAAGGCTATTGCCGACGATATCGCTGACATCATCCTTATCGGTAACCGCGAGAAGGTCCTCGCCTATGCCGATTCCCTCGGCCTCAAGAACATAGCCAAGGCTACGATCATCGACCCCGAGACCAGCGAGAAGACAGAAGAGTACGCACAGCTCCTTTTCCAGCTCCGCCAGAAAAAGGGCATGACCATCGAAAAGGCCCGCGAACAGGTTCTCGATCCCCTCTACTTCGGATGTCTCATCATCAAGAGCGGTGATGCTGACGGCCAGATCTCAGGCGCTCTCTCCACTACCGGTGAGACCCTCCGTCCCGCCCTCCAGATCATCAAATGCGCCCCCGGCATTTCCTGTGTTTCCGGCGCCATGCTCATGATCACGAACACTCCCCAGTACGGTGAGAACGGCGTCCTCGTAATCGGTGACGTTGCCGTTACTCCCGCTCCCGATGCCAACCAGCTCGCCCAGATAGCCGTCTGCACAGCCCAGACCGCCAAGAGCGTAGCCTGCTTCGAGGAGCCCCGCGTCGCAATGCTCTCCTTCTCCACGAAGGGTTCTGCCAAACATGAGGTAGTCGACAAGGTAGTCGAGGCTACCGCCCTCGCCAAGGAGCTCGCTCCCGAGCTCAAGATCGACGTTGAGCTCCAGGCCGACGCCGCCCTCGTTCCTTCCGTAGGCTCCAAGAAAGCCCCCGGCTCCGACATCGCCGGCAAGGCCAACGTCCTCGTATTCCCCAACCTCGAGGTCGGCAACATCGCCTACAAGCTCGTCCAGAGACTCGGTAACGCCGATGCTATC
>JAKSJS010000165.1 GCA_024398155.1 Bacteroidales bacterium
TATTTCATAACAAAACCCCGAAAGTTTTTTGTCTAACTTTCGGGGTTCGGGTCAAAAAATCAGTCATCCTTTCTTTTTATTATTCCGGCTTTCCGGACCCGGCTTGGGTTATCGGAGAAATTCGTCGACCTTGGATTCCGCGAGGCGGAAGGTATCTTCGAGACGGTCATTGACGAGCTCGTAGTCGAACTTGCCGTAGGCGAAGTCCAGTTCGGACTGTGCCTTGGCAAGGCGTTCGGCTATCGCCTCGGGAGTGTCGGTCCCGCGGCCCTTGAGACGGGCCTCGAGGACCTCCATCGAGGGCGGGCAGATAAGGATCGAGAGGGCGCTGTCGCCGAAATACTTCTTGAGATTGACGCCACCCTTGACATCGACATCGAAGATTATGACATTACCCTTGGACCAGATTCTTTCGACCTCTGACTTGAGAGTGCCGTAGAACTTGTCGTGATAGACCTCCTCATGCTCTACGAAAGCATCGGCGGCGATAAGGTCACGGAACCTTTCCGGATGCATGAAATAGTACTCGACGCCATCCTTCTCCTCGCCGCGGGGAGCACGGGAAGTGGCGGAGATTGAAAACTCGAATTCCGGGTGGAGTGAGAGCAGGTGGTTGACCACAGTGCTCTTGCCGGCTCCTGAAGGAGCGGAGAAAATTATTACTTTGCCTTCCATACCGCAAAATTACAAAAAAATGCATATTTTTGGATAAAGAAAGAAATTAACAGAAACATACATATCATGAGAAGAATCGCACCAATCGCAGCCGCTGCCCTATTATTGGCAGGCTGCACATCCAGCGCAGACCGGATCAGCGTCAGCCTTGTTCCCCAACCCCTTGAACTCGAAGTACGCGGGGATCTGCACACATCAGGAAAAGTAGTCAAGTCAGTTTCGGACAAACTCGCCCCGGAAGGATACGTGCTTGTCGCCCGCAAAGGCAAGGTAAGGATCAAGGGCGGCTCGGAAGCCGGAATCTTCTATGGAGAGCAGACCCTCCGTCAGATTCTCAAGCAGTTCGATGGTCAGGTGCCTGACCTCAGAATCGAGGATGCCCCCGAGTTCTCCTACAGGGGCATGCATCTGGACTGCTGCCGTCACTTCTTCGCCGTGGAGGATGTCAAGGAATACATCGACATCATGGCCATGCACAAGCTCAACGTCTTCCACTGGCATCTTACCGATGACCAGGGTTGGCGTGCAGAGATAAAGAAATACCCCCGCCTTACCGAAGTCGGTTCTGTACGCGCCCAGACGCTTGTCGGCAGCTACAATCCGAACGGCCCGTACGACGGAATCCCTTACGGCGGATACTACACACAGGACCAGATGCGTGAGGTTGTCGCCTATGCCGCCGAAAGGCATATTACTGTAATTCCGGAAATCGAAATGCCGGGCCACGCATCTGCCGCGCTCGCCGCATATCCGGAGCTTGGATGCATGGGCGGTCCCTACAAAGTCCAGGAAATCTGGGGCATATTCCCCGAAATCTTCTGTGCCGGAAAAGATACAACGCTCCAGTTCCTGAAGGACGTCCTTGACGAGATATGCGGAATCTTCCCGTCCGAGTACATTCACATCGGCGGCGACGAAGCCCCGAGAATGAGCTGGGAAGCATGTCCCGACTGCCAGGCAAGGATGAAGGAGCTCGGGCTCGAATCCGAAGCCCAGCTCCAGAGCTACATCGTGAAGGAAATCGAACAATACCTCTCATCCAAGGGACGCAGAATCATCGGCTGGGACGAGATACTTGAAGGCGGAGTCGAGAAGACTGCAACTGTAATGAGCTGGAGGGGCCCCCAGGGAGGAAAAGCCGCCGCAAAGATGGGCAATGACGTCGTCATGACCCCGAACAGCAACTTCTACTTCGACTATTTCCAGACCGCCGCCCCTGAAGCAAACGGTGAAGGCATCGGCATAGGAGGCCATATCAATCTCGAGAAAGTATATTCCTTCGACCCCTATGAGGATCTTGACGAAGAGACAAAATCCCACATCAAAGGCGTCCAGGCCAATCTCTGGACAGAATACATCGCTGACAAGGACAAACTCCAGCAGCGCGCACTGCCCCGAATGGCGGCAATGGCCGAAATAGCGTGGGGCGCGTCCAACCGTACGGATTACCCCGCCTTCGTCGGGCGCATAAAAAAAGCACTTCTTCCCCTTTACGAGGAAGAAGGCTATGAATACGCCGGCTACGCCTTCAGCGAGCCGGCTATCGAATAGTCGGGCTTACTGCTCGTCGGGAGCGTCGTTGCCACCCTGAGGGCCCTGAGGGCCCTGCTGGCCGCCGAAGGGACCCTGAGGACCGCCCTGCTGGGCGCCCTGGGCGGCTTTCGCCATATCCTCGGAAGCGGCATGCCATGCGGCTTCGAGTTCGGAGTTGTAGCGGTCGATGTCGGCTATGTTCTTGGACTCGACAGCCTTCTTGAGGTTCTCGTTGGCGGTCTCGATTGCGGCCTTCTTGTCTGCGGGGATCTTGTCGCCGTATTCCTTGAGGTTCTTGGCGGTCTGGAAGACCATGGCGTCAGCGTTGTTGATCTTCTCGATCCTTTCCTTCTCGGCCTTGTCGGCCTCTTCGTTGGCCTTGGCCTCGTCCCTCATTCGCTGGATCTCAGCGTCAGAGAGTCCGGAGGAAGCCTCGATGCGTATATTCTGGGCCTTGCCGGTAGCCTTGTCGGTAGCGGATACGTTGAGGATACCGTTGGCGTCGATATCGAAGGTCACCTCGATCTGGGGCACTCCGCGGGGAGCGGGAGCTATGCCGTCAAGATGGAACTCACCGATGAGCTTGTTGTCCTTTGCCATCGGGCGCTCGCCCTGGAGGACGCGGATCTCGACAGAGGGCTGGTTGTCAGCGGCAGTGGAGAATACCTGGCTCTTCTTGGTAGGGATAGTCGTGTTGGACTCGATGAGTTTTGTCATGACGCCGCCGAGGGTCTCGATACCGAGGGAGAGAGGAGTCACGTCGAGGAGGAGGACATCGTTGACGTCACCTGCGAGGACACCGCCCTGGATGGAGGCACCGATAGCGACTACCTCGTCGGGGTTGACGGACTTGTTGGGTTCCTTGCCGAAGAACTTCTTGACGATCTCCTGGATTGCGGGGATACGGGTGGATCCGCCTACGAGGAGGACCTCGTCGATATCGGAGGGCTGGAGATTAGCGTCACTGAGGGCCTTGCGGCAGGGCTCGATGGTCTTCTGGATAAGGTCGTCGGCGAGCATCTCGAATTTAGCCCTTGTGAGAGTCTTTACAAGGTGTTTGGGGATGCCGTCCACGGGCATGATGTAAGGGAGGTTGATCTCGGTCGAATTCTGGTTGGAGAGCTCGATCTTGGCCTTCTCGGCAGCCTCTTTGAGTCTCTGGAGAGCCATAGGATCCTTCTTGAGGTCGATACCGCCGTTCTCAGTGGCGAACTCGCGGGCGAGCCAGTCGATGATGACCTGGTCGAAGTCGTCACCTCCGAGGTGGGTGTCACCGTTGGTGGAGAGAACCTCGAAGACGCCGTCGCCGAGCTCCATGATGGAGATATCGAAAGTACCGCCACCAAGGTCATATACGGCGATCTTCATATCCTTGTTCTTCTTGTCAAGACCGTAAGCGAGGGCTGCGGCTGTAGGCTCGTTGATGATGCGCTTCACCTCGAGACCGGCGATCTTTCCGGCTTCCTTGGTGGCCTGGCGCTGGGAGTCGCTGAAGTATGCGGGGACTGTGATGACAGCCTCGGTGACTTCCTGACGGAGATAGTCCTCAGCGGTCT
>JAKSJS010000166.1 GCA_024398155.1 Bacteroidales bacterium
CCAGTTCTCGTAGAAGGCTGTCTTTATGCCGGGGACGCCATCCTTGAGGACTTTGAAGATTCCGGGGAAATAGCCGTCCTCGTCGGTAGCGACGGGGGGAAGGCTATGGGACTCGAAGGTCCAGCTGTTGTCGGTAACGCCATGGACTTCGGGGCCGGCGCCGAGAAGATGGCTCGTATAGTTGGGAAGAGTGATCGAGGGCATCACGTCGCGGGTGGCCATGGAGGCGGCGCCGGACTTGATGAGGGCGTCGATATTGGGGGTTTTGGCGGCCTCGAAGCCTTCGATGGAGATGCCGTCGAAGCTTATGATGAGGACCTGTTTGGCGTTGCCGCCTTTGAGTTTCTTTTTAGCGGGTGTGCAGGCAAGGGGGCTCATGAGGGCTCCGGCGGCTACGGTAGCCGCTGCGCCTTTCTTAAGGAAATCTCTTCTTGAAATTGACATGATTGTATTGCGTTATTAGTTGGTTGACTTGTGGGTTGAGCGGCCGGCGCCGAGTTCGTAGGAGGTGCCGTCAGGCATCTCGAGAACTGCGGTGGAGCCTTTGGGGACGACGGTCTTGACGACAAGACGGCCGCGGCGGTTGATCTTCCAGTAGATGGAGGCCTCGCCGTTTACGGTCTCGAGGCTGTAGGTGGCCCAGGTGACATCGCCGCAGGGGGTCGGGCGGAAGAGTATCTTAGTGTAGCCGGGCTCGAGGGCGGAAACGCCCGCGAGACGGCGGTAGAACCATATAAGGCCGCCACCCATCATGGGATGGTTGCGGGAGGCTGTGCCGTTCCACTGCTCCCAGAAGGTGTCGGCACCCTGCTCGACCCACCAGCCGTAGCTCGGGAAGTCGCGCTTGTTCATCGCTTCGAAGGCGAGGTCGGCCATGCCGTTGTCGCAGAGGACCTCTCCGAGGAGGCCGGTGCCGTAGATGCCGGTGTTGAGGTGGCCGTTGTTGGCCTCGAATTCGGCCCTGACGCGGGCTACGACAGCCTCATGGCGCTCGGCGGGAACGCCCATCGCGAGGGCGAAGATGTTCGCGCCGTCGCCCATTCCGCCGCCGTCGCCTGTGCCGTATCCGTCGCTTGCGAGGATACCGACACCGCCGTCATACGAGCCGAGTTCGGCATTCCAGAACTTCTTATGGAAGGCATTGGCGACCTCCTCGGCATAGGCGGCATAGCGGGCTGCGTCCTCTTCGAGGCCGAGCGCCGCAGCGGCCTTGGCCGTGTAGTCGGCGCATCTCCAGAGATACCATGTGTGGACGAAATTCTCGGACACAAGGTTGTAGGAAGGACACCACTCTCCGAGGTTGAGCCAGTAGAAGGGCTCGGTTCCGCCGTAGTAGGTCATAGCCTGGAGCATGGTGCCGTCCTCAAGCTTCCAGGAGTCCATGAAGCGTAAGTGTTCGGTCATCTCGAAGTAGTTCTCCTCGAGGACCTTGAGGTCGCCATAGCGCATGTAGTGCTCCCAGGGGAGGATGTTCATAGCGGCTCCCCAGGCGACTCCGCCGCCGCATCCGGGATGCCAGGGAGCGCCGTTGGGAACGTATCCGGTAAGGGTGTCCTGACAGTCGGACATATCGTGGAGCCACTTGGAATAGAAGGCTTTGGTATCGTAGGTATGGAGGTTCGTGACGCAGGCGGCGACGAGGTCACCGGTGTAGGGGCCTTTCTCGCGATGGGGGCAGTCTGTGGAGACGCCGAGGTGCATGTTGTCGGTCATGGTCCTCTCCCAGATTCTTACCATGCGGTTGAAGAGAGGGTTGGAGCACTCGAAGTCACCGGTCTTGGCGACATCGGAATTGACGACCTCACCTGCGATGTTCTTGGCGGTGAGCTCTCCGGGCCATCCTTTGATAATAGCCGTGCGGAACACCCACCAGGTGAAGCGGGGGGCATATTCCTTTACATAGGATCCGTCGGAGATATACTTGTAGATACCGTTGCCGGAGGTCTCGATAGGGAACTCGATCTCGATGGACTCCCCTTCCGGAAGCTGGAAGTCCTTGAGGCGGACCCATCCGGATACATAGTCACCGAAGTCGACCTCGAAGCTTCCATCCTCGAGTTTCTTTATTGTCTTGGGCTTAAGGACCTCGACGACGCGGTCGGCGGGGCCGTCCTGGGGAAGGAGGCGTCCGCCGGGCGCTTTGCGCACGGCCGCCTTCTCCCAGGCCCCGTCCGCCTCGCGCGCGTCATATATTTCACCGTCATACATGTCGTTGAGGACGATGGGGCCGCGTTTCACGCTCCAGCTCTCGTCCGAGACGATGTCCATTACAGTTCCGTCGACAAGTTCGATGCGGAGGTCACAGATGAAGCGGGGCGTGCCGTAGGGAGATACCCAGCGGCGGCTCGCCGTCGCGTAGAAACCGTTTCCGACAACGGCTCCGAGGGTGTTGGCGCCCTTCTTCAGCATCTTCGTGACGTCGAAGTCGCGATAGAGCACGCGGTTGCCCCTCCAGTTCTCGTCGGAGATCGCGCAGCTACCGGATTTGGCAATCCTGTCGCAGTAGAGGGCCTCGCCGCGGGGGCTGTAGGAGGTCTCGTTGGGAGAGAGGACCTCGTCACCGACCTTTACGCCGTTGATGAAGAACTCATAGAATCCAACACCGGTGACATACACGGTGGCGGACTTGACTTTTGCAGGAAGGTCTATCTCCTTCATGAACTCGGGAGCGGGCTTTGCGGGAGCCTCGACATCGAACTCCTCACCGTCCCAGGGAGCGCCTATCCATTGGCTGTTTTCAAAGGGTGTTGCGGCCGCAATAGCCGCAGAAAGAAGTAATGATAATAACATTGTATCGGTTTTAGTTGTTTGCTAGTCTATGAAGCGGATCTTCCCGAGGTCGCGGGGTTTGGCGTCGGGGGCTTCGGCCGGATAGCCTACGCCCACGCATATCACGAGGCGATAGCCCTCGGGCAGTTCGAGGCGGTCGATGTAGGGTTTGGCCTCTGGAGCCGACGTCATCATCATCGTCGGAGCGCCCATGATGCAGGTGCCAAGGCCGAAGGACTTCGCCGCGAGACAGATGTTCTCGCAGAGAAGACCGGCATTTATCGCGAGCATTGAGGTCTCGTCCTCTTCCGGGATCGCCACAAAAATCACCGCTGCAGCGTTGCGGAAGCCGTTTCTGAAGTTAGGGTCGTAAGCCTTTGCATGCATGGGCATCCTCTCCTTCATGATAGCCGTCACGCCGGCGAGGTATTCCTCGCTGTCGACGATACGGACCGCCCAGTCCTGGCGGTTCATCGCGTTCGGCGCGTTCACGCCGAGCACGGCGAGTTTCTCCAGTACCTCGCGGGGCACCTTCTCGTCGCTATACTGTCTTACCGACCTTCTCGCCATAATGGTTTCAGTCACTTCATTTTCCATATTGGGATCGGGTTTTCTGTCCGGTCCGCAGCAGGACGCCGCGACAAGCATCGCGGCCATAGCTGCAACCAGTATTGTTCCTCTTTTCATGATAAAGCTCATTTCTGCAAATATAGGAAATTTTGCAGCCGGCTCCACACCCCTCCACCCAATAGTTTTCAACAACTTCGCACTAGTTTTCTACACCCCTCGCCCCCCATCACTCCCGGCCTTTCTGCCCCCAATCCCTCCCGGCATTTCTGCCCCCAGTGCCTCCCCGCATTCCTGCCCCCCCCGCCT
>JAKSJS010000167.1 GCA_024398155.1 Bacteroidales bacterium
CCCGCCACGCGGAAAGCCCGACGTGCCTCCCGAGGGCGCAGAGAACTACCAGACCACCTTCGCGAGCGAAGAAGGTGCCGTACTCGCTCCCGCCGCCGGTCTCCACTTCTCCCGTGAGCTCTTCAACAGGATGATACTCAAGGACATCGAGACCTCCTTCATAACCCTCCACATGGGTATTGGCAACTTCAGGAGCGTCGATGTAGAGGACCTCTCCAAACACAAAGTTGACTCCGAGCGCCTCGTGATCACCCCCGCCGCGGCGGAGAAGATCAACGTCGCCAAGAGAGCCGGCAAGCAGGTTGTCGCCGTAGGCGTAACCGTCCTCAAGGGCCTCGAGACCAATTTCACGACCTACAACGAAGTCAATCCTGTCGACGGATGGACCAGCAAGTTCATCTTCCCTCCCTACAAGTACTCGATCCCTACCGCAGCGATCTCCAACTTCCACCGTCCCGGTTCGACCCTCCTCATGGCGGTTGCCGCTTTCGGAGGATACGAAAACGTGATGAAAGCCTATGAGACAGCCCTCAATGAAGGCTATCGCTTCGGCCCTTACGGAGACGCTCTCCTGATTCTCTAAGACAAGATTCAGTCGATAGTTTCGAAACTTTCGCCCTTCGATACAAAAAAGAGAAAAATCTTTTTTAGATACCGATAAAAAGTCCCTTCCAGATAGCTCTGGAGGGGATTTTTGCATATAACTTAGCCAAGAAAAAACCTCGGTATCATGGAAAATGAAGAAAAGGAGAAGGCGGCCTGCATGGCCCTTGGGAACATATTCGGATTCGAGCCCGGAGCGGGGCTGGGGCTGGTGGAGGCCGCGGGAAGCGCGTCGGCTGTGTTCGACCTCCCGAAGGACGGGCTCCACGAGCTTCTCGGGCCCTACAACAAATACTCCGGAGCGATTGGCGGGGCGGCGATGGAAGAGGCTATGGAGATTATCGGGTCGTTCGGGAAAGGATACGGATACATCGGGTGTACTGACCCGCATTTCCCTGAAATCCTCAGGGACTGCCCGGACTGCCCCCTGGGTCTGTATTATAGGAGCGCGACGGACATCGGGAAGGTGCTGAACCGTCCGAACGACTATATCTCGGTCGTCGGGACCCGCGACCTGTCGCCCTACGGAGAGGAATGGACACGCAGGATCGTCGGCGCTATGGCCGGCTCCGGCTCGGCGCCGACGATAGTCAGCGGCCTTGCCTACGGAGTCGACATCACCGCCCACAGGACAGCCCTGGACAAGGGCATCCCGACCATTGGCGTAATGGCGACCGGCATCGATGCCGTCTACCCCTGGCATCACTGGAATGATGCCGAGAGAATAGCCTCGACACCCGGATGCGCCCTGATAACCGATTTTCCGCCAAAGACCCAGCCCGTCAAGGTCAACTTCCTCCGGCGTAACAGGATCATCGCGGGGCTTTCGAAGGCAACCATACTCGTCGAGTCGAGGAGCAAGGGAGGCGGCATGGTGACCGCCGACCTCGCCTTCTCCTACGGACGGGAGGTCTATGCCCTGCCGGGAAGGATAGACGACCTTAAATCCCAGGGCTGCAACCACCTCATATCGGTCAAGGTGGCCGAGGCGATTTCCGATGAAAACCTGCTTCTGGAAAGCCTGGGGATGGGAAAAGGGTCGAGACGGAAAGGCTTTGACAACTTCATGGAGCGGATACGGGAAACCTTCGAAGGACGGCTCGGCCCGGAAAGTACTGGGCTGGTATTGAGAGCCGTATCGGAGATAAGGAGGGCCAGGTCGATAAGCATCGAGGAGCTCTCGAGGGTGCTCGACGTCGGATACCGGGAGTGCTCGACGGCATGTTCGATGCTCGAGAGCGAAGGATTCATAAGCATCGACCTCCTCCAGCGCTGTACTGTCGTACGTATTTGAGGATTTTTTGCTATCTTTGATGGATATGAACTACATCGACACCCATACCCATCTTTATGACGCAGCCTTCGAAGGGAAGGGCCTCGAAGCGATTGAAAGGGCTGTCGCTGCCGGAGTCGTGAAATTCGTCGTCCCAGGCACTTCGAGCCTGGATTACGGCGATGTCCTCACGCTCTGTGCCTCGGCTCCCGGCGTCGCCTTCCCGGCTCTCGGCCTCCATCCCGAAGAAGTCGGCGCAGGCTGGAAGGATGAGATTGCAATACTTGAGACCCAGCCTTTCGAAAAGCTCTGCGCCATAGGCGAGATCGGGCTCGACCTCCACTGGTCCTCCAAATTCGAGAAAGAGCAGACCGAGGCCTTCAAGGTCCAGCTCGAGCTCGCGAGGGAGCGGGACCTTCCGGTCATAATCCATTCCCGCGACGCTACGGAAAAGACTTTGAACGCGATACGTGAAGTCGGCGGGCGAGGCCTGCGCGGCGTGTTCCACGCCTACAGCGGCAGCGCCGGAACCTTCCGCGAGATCATGCGCCTCGGAGGCGACTGGTATATCGGCATCGGCGGGGTCGTGACCTATAAAAAATCCAACCTGCCGGCGACTCTCGCGGAGATTCCCCTCGAAAAGATACTTCTCGAGACCGACTCCCCATACCTTCCTCCGGTCCCCCACCGGGGAGAGCGCAACGAAAGCGCCTATATTCCCCTCATAGCGGGAAAAATAGCTGAAGCCAAAGGCGTTTCCCCGGAAGAAGTCGCGCGCGTGACATCCGCGGGCGCGAGTTCACTTTTCGGAATATAAGGCCCGGAAATGTTCTAAAAAGGGGTTTTCTTATTGCCACGTCAAAAATTTTTGCTAAATTGCACCGATTTTAGAGTGGGTGTCCACAAGTACACGCTTTGAATAATCTATAACAAACTGATATATTACTAATTAAAACACACAAAAACAAGTATGAAAAAAATTTTCATGTTTTTGGCAGTCGCCGGCCTCATGGCCTTCGCTGCACAGTATGCATCCGCCCAGGAAGCGCAGAATGCTGACACTACAGCTACTGCCCAGGTAGCCGCAGCCGATGAAGAAGGTGAGTTCGATCCCTTCAACGCTCCCTCAGAGGACGTTCCTTTCCACCAGGCCCTCAAGACCAAATTCATCGAGGGTGGTCCTGGCTTCATGACCCTGGTTATCATCTGTCTTATCCTCGGTCTTGCTCTCGCTATCGAGAGAATCCTCTACCTCACTCTCTCCAAAACCAACACCAAGAAGCTTCTCGAGCAGATCGAGGCCGCTCTTGCTGAAGGTGGTGTAGAAGCCGCAAAGGATGTATGCCGTGAAACCCGTGGCCCCGTAGCCTCTATCTTCTACCAGGGCTTCCTCCGCATGGACCAGGGTATCGAGACCGTTGAGAAGACTGTCGTCTCCTACGGTTCCGTCCAGATGAGCCTCATGGAGAAAGGTCTTTCTTGGATCTCCCTCTTCATCGCCATCGCTCCTTCCCTCGGATTCCTCGGAACAGTCGTCGGTATGATCCAGGCCTTCGATGCTATCCAGGCTGCCGGTGATATCTCTCCTAACGTCGTTGCAGGCGGTATGAAGGTCGCCCTTATCACCACCGTCGGTGGTCTTATCGTTGCGGTTATCCTCCAGCTCTTCTACAACTACATCCTTTCCCAGATCGATACTCTCTCCATCGAAATGGAGGACGCATCAATCTCCCTCATCGACCTTCTTTCCAAGTACGAGAACAAA
>JAKSJS010000168.1 GCA_024398155.1 Bacteroidales bacterium
TACTTTGGCGACATTGAAGCCGGTCTCGCTGCCTTCGAAGGCGAACGAGACGGCGCTTGCGTTATAGCTCTTCATGCCGTCGAAGTCGGCGACATTGAGGGCGTGGGTGTGGCCGGTGAACAGCGCCTCGACGCCGTATTCCTTGAAGAGACTGGAGTACTTCTCGCGCTTGTCGAAGGGGAAGTTGTCCCACTGCTCGGGCTCGTCGAGGGATTTCTGGGCGAGGGGACAGTGGCAGAAGAGGAAGATGTGGTCCTTCTTCCGGGCCTTCCCAAGCTCGGCCTTGAGCCACTCGAGCTGGGCCTCTTCGGCCTCGGGGGTGCCGTTAAGGATTACGCAGCTGTCAAAGCCTATGAAGGCGCAGTTGCCTTTTGTGAAGGAGAAGCGGTCGTAGCCTACGAGGTCGTTATAGTAGGAGACGACCTCGTCGCTGAAGTTGGGATGGTCGTGGTTGCCGGGGACGGCATATACGGCCACCGAGGGGTCTATCTCAGCGATGTGGCCCTTGTATATCGCTCTCTGCTCCTCATTGTTCCAGTTGTTGACAAGGTCGCCGGTTATCACGACGCAGGCCGGCTTCACGGCGTTGATGGCCTTGACGGCGTCGGCCATCAGTGAGTCGGTGAGGCGATAGTGGGCGGTTGTGTCGCACATCCCGATCTGGGTGTCGGCAAGATGGAAGAAAGTCAGTTCTTTGGGGCCGCATGCGGCTGTCGCGAGAACTGCGACGAGAAGGAGAGGGAAGTGTCTTTTCATTTCAATATTACTGTTTACAAAGGCAAAGGTAAGGCTCTTTTATTAAATATTTGCTTATATTTGCACGATTTATATAAATGTGTAACATGAAAAAGATTATTATTGCTGCGCTTGCAATCGCAAGTCTGCTTGCTTGCACTACTCCGGATAATCCCAAGAATCCCAAGAAAACGGAGTTCGGAAAACTCGTTGTGACTTTTGAAGTTACCTCCGCCGACGGTAAAGGAGAGGCCTCTCCCGTAATCTTCGATTATCTCGATTTCAAAATCCTCGGCCATGACTTTGGCGGCCAGGAACTCAACATGACCGGCTGCTTCAAGGACGGCTCCGCCAAGACCATAGAGTGTACGACTGCTCCTACCGCTGACAGGAGCCAGTTCGCATCTGTCATATTCACGACCTCTATTCTCAAGGAGATAACCGATCCCATCAATGTCGATTTTGCAATCGCAGTCTCCGGCGTGATCTACGACTCAAAGGGCAACGTAATAGACGGCTCAAGGTCCAAGATCTACTCCAACAAGTTCACCGGCCAGATGAGCAACGCCACCCTTGTCAAGGAGTTCCAGTACGCCCTTATCGCAAAACAGTTCGAGCTCTGCTACGTCCAGAACGCTCTCTCCGGAGAGTGGATGTACAATCTCGCTGTATCCCCTCTTCCCGAGGGATAATCAAATACTTCCATTTTCTACAAATGCCCTGTCGAGTCCCTTCGGCAGGGCTTTTTCTATGAATTTTAATTCATTCCTTTGTATTTTTAAAAATTTTTATTAAATTTGGGGAACGAATTTGACAAAATGGATATAACACCTACAACCAGTTCCAAACTCCAGATCGCTGAAGTTGCCCTCCGTATCAGGGAAATGCGCAACATCATGGGCCTTTCGGCCGCTGAGCTTGCTGCGCTTACCAACATTACCGAGGAACAGTACAACAGCTACGAATCCGGAAATGAGGACCTTCCCTTCTCGTTTATCTTCACCTGTGCGAAGATCTTCAACATGGAGCTCACCGAGCTCCTCGAAGGTAATAACGCGCGCCTGTCCTCCTATTCGATAACCCGCGCCGGCCAGGGCCAGCTCACGGCGAAGGAGGACGGCATAGAGCTCCGCAGCCTCGCCCCTCTCTTCCGCGACAAGCTCACCGAGCCTCTCTGGGTAACCTACGAATACTCCGACGAACTCCAGAATCTCCCCATCCACACCTCGGTCCACAAAGGCCAGGAGTTCGATATCGTGATAAGCGGTTCCCTGAAGGTTAAGATAGGAAACCACTGTACGGTCCTCCAGGAAGGTGACTCGATCTACTACGACTCCTCGACTCCCCACGGAATGATCGCCACGGGAGGCCGTGACTGTACCTTCATCGCCGTCGTAATCCCCGGCGAGAAGAGCCAGTACGACGAGCCCGCAGACCTCACGGCGACCCTCGCCCCCGACCAGCGAACCGAGCCCCTCTCGATCGAGGAGTTCATCAGCTGCCGCAAGTCCGAGAAGGGGATACCCGAGGACATCACCTTCAAGAACATTGACAACTACAACTTCGCCTTCGATACTATCGACCGTATCGCCGAGGCCCATCCCGACAAGCTCGCGATGGTCTATGTCGGCGATGACTTCTCCGAGAAGAGGATAACGTTCCGCCAGCTGATGCGCGCCTCCAACCGCTGCGCCAACTACTTCACTGCCCTCGGCATAAAGAAGGGCGACCGCGTGATGCTTATCCTCAAGCGCCACTGGGAGTTCTGGTACGCTATCCTCGGCCTCCACAAGATAGGCGCGGTCGCGATTCCCGCGATGAGCCAGCTCAAGGAGCACGACCTCGAGTTCCGCTTCCGCAAGGGCGAGGTCAGCGCCGTCCTCGCTACCGCGGACGGCGACATCGCCTCCGAGATCGAGGCTACGCTTGCCCACTACGACGGCCTCAAGGAGAAGATCCTTGTCCACGGCCACCGCGAGGGCTGGCGCTCGTTCGAGGACGAGTTCAAGATGTACAGCACCCATTACGACCGCAGCCGCAACAATGCCGGCGGCGACGACCCGATGCTGATGATATTCACTTCCGGAACGACCGGCTACCCGAGGCTCGTCTCCCACTCCTACAAGTATCCTCTCGGCCACTACATGACGGCGAGATACTGGCATGGCGTCGATCCCGAAGGCATCCACATGACGATTTCCGAGACCGGATGGGCGAAGGCCCTCTGGGGCAAGCTCTACGGCCAGTGGATGTGCGAGGGCTCGATCCTTGTCTACGACTTCAACCGTTTCAATGCGGCGAATGTCCTCTCCCTTGTCTCCAAACACAAGGTCACTTCGTTCTGCGCTCCTCCTACGATGTACAGGATGCTCATTAACGAAGGCCTCGAGAAATACGACCTCTCCTCCCTCAAGGAGGCTACGACCGCGGGCGAGGCCCTCAATACCGAGGCCTACTACCGCTTCGAGCATGCCACCGGCCTCAAGATACGCCAGGGCTTCGGCCAGACCGAGACCGCTCTCTGCATAGCGACGCTCCGCGGCATGCAGGACAAGGAGGGCTCGATGGGCAAGCCCGTTCCCGGCTTCAACATCGACATAATGAAGCACGACGGCTCCCTCAGCGGAATCGGTGAGTCCGGCGAGATCGTCATCCGCGTTGCGGAAGGCGCTCCCTGCGGCCTCTTCCAATGCTATGTCGGCGATGATGAGGAGACGAAGGCCAAGTGGCACGACGGCTGGTACCATACCGGCGATGCCGCATGGAAGGACGAGGACGGCTACTACCGCTACATCGGCCGTGTCGATGACGTCATCAAGTCCTCCGGCTACCGTATCGGCCCCTTCGAGATCGAGGACGTC
>JAKSJS010000169.1 GCA_024398155.1 Bacteroidales bacterium
GAACACTACGGATGGAAGCCCCAGTACGAGGCTGTCTCCTACAATCCCTATCTCGAAGACTACTACAAGGATATATCCCGCTGGTCCTTCAATCTCGAAGTCTATTTCCTGACTCAGCGCTTCAAGGACGTCCTCGAGATCTCAAGGACGAACGAAGTCATAATCCAGGACAGGACCCTCTATGAGGGAGTCAATATCTTCGTGAGGAACAACTATGAGATGGGGAACCTTACCGAAAGGGACTACAATACGTACATGGACCTTTTCCGCCTCATGATGTCGCTGGTCAAGGAGCCTGACCTTCTTATCTACCTCAAGTCCTCTATTCCCCATCTCGTCTCCCAGATCCAGAAGAGGGGACGCGAATACGAGCAGTCAATAAGCATCGAATATCTCTCCGGCCTGAATGACCTCTATGAGAAGTTCATAAAAGAATACCCCGGGAAGGTGCTTGTAATTGACGCCGACAATCTCGACTTCGAGCATCGTCCCGAGGATTTCTCATTCATTACCGACAAGATAGACGCTGAACTCTACGGCCTCTTCTAGGTTAAGTCGTTGATTTCCAGCGTATAACATAATACCGTCGCCGGATTTTTCGGCGACGGTATTGCGTAAGTGTATGAGTGGTAATGAGTTAGCTTAAGCGGTGTATTCCTTCTTCCAGCCTATGAGCCTTACAAGGTTGCAGCCGAGGAAGTTGCCCGCGCAGAGGCAGGGGTAGAGGATAAGTATTTCGCCGCACCTTTCGCCCAAGTGGGCGGCGGGAGCTGCGAGATAGTAGAACGCGTCAGCGATACAGTGGGGGAAACCGCAGAGGATGAAGGCGGGGATACCGTAGATCACGAGATACCATTTTCCCTGGCGCCCGAAGAATACGGCGGCCGTCATGATGAAGCCGCAGCCTATGGCAAGGCATCCGGCTTTGAGGGGGCCGAGCGCGAGACGCGCCTCGAGCACCTTGCCGGCAGTGGCCTGGAGCCCGAGAGGGGAGAATCTCGAGAGAAGGGCGATCAGGAGGCATCCTACGATGTTTCCGAAGAGTACGATGAAGGTGTCTCCGACATCAGACCAGTTCTGGACAAATCCTATCGCTCCGGTGTAGAGCTTGAACTTGAAGTGAATGACGGCAAGCAGGCCGAAGGCGAAGACGACGGCTCCGATGACCTCGCCGAAGAAGGGAAGGTTAGCTGTTGCTGCGGCGCCCTTGCATGCAAGGAATACCCAGCCGCCGATTGAGATACAAATGCCGGCGAGGATGGCCGAGCGGAATACCTCGGAGAAGTGTTTGAATTTTTCCATATCTGTCTGTTTGTTTTGTTCCGGCGGCGAATTTAGCAATTATTTCCTTACCTTTGCGGCGAATTTGAAATTATGGCAGACAATTATCTTGAAAATAAAATGGAGTCCTACCGCTCCCGTGAAAGCGACAAGGAGTCGCGCCGGAAGAAGGATCTGGCAAAGAAAATGAAGGCCTACGAGGAGAAATTGCTCGCCCGCAGGAACAAGGAGTTTGGAAAATAAAGTAAAAAGGTTTACCTTTATGCGTTTTTAAAACATAACGTGTAAATAAACCCGAAAGTGACCAAGATTCACGAACACAATTTCTGGTACTCATTCTTTAGACCGGTCGTCGACCAGTCTGTCCTGATGAGTTACAGAAACGTTACTATAACAGGCGTCGAGAACATCCCTAAGGACGGCGCCGTAATACTAGCCCCGAACCATTGCAATACCCTAATGGACGCTCTTGTCGTCCTCGCCTCGCGTCCCGAAGCGACAGTCTTCGGAGCGCGCGCCGACGTCTTCAAGAACCCCACCGCTGCCAAGACCCTCCGTTTCCTGCGTATCCTTCCGATGGTACGTGCGCGTGACGGCATGAGGGAGGTCCTCAAGAACAACGACACGATAGACCAGATAACGGAAGTCCTCGAGGACGGCGTCAAGTACTGCATGTTCTGCGAAGGCACCCATCGCGCGAAACACTCCCTGATGTCCGTAAAGAAAGGCATCATGAGGATAGCCTTCAAGGCCAACGAACGCTTCGGCGGTGAAAAGCCCGTCTACATCGTTCCTATAGGCCTCGAGTACGGCGACTATTTCCGCTTCCAGACCACTGTCAAGGTATCTTACGGTGACGCGATCAACGTCACTGAGTTCCTCAAGGCCAATGAGGGCGTCGGCGAGGCCGAACTCTACAAGGAACTTGGCGAGCTGATCCATGACGGCATCATGAAGCAGATAACCTACCTCCCCGACGACGAATCCTACGACGGCCGCTGGGCCCTCACGAAGATAGGCGGATCGGTTCCCGAGGATGTTTCCGAGGAACTCCTCCGCGATGCCGCGGAGTTCGATGTCGCCCGCCGCGATGCCGTTATCTCCTTCCGCTCCTTCGGCCATAAGCACATGCTTCTGAGGACCCTCGGATGGTCTCTTCTCGGCCTTGTCCTCTCTCCTCTCTTCCTGTTCGCCGCTGTAGCGAGCTGCCCCCAGTGGATAGCTGCGCTCATCATAGGCCGCAAGGTCAAGGACCCCGCCTTCCTCAATACTGTCCGCTTCGGAACGAAGTTCGCCGCACTGCCCCTGATGCTGGTCATCTGGACCCTCGTCCCGTTCCTCCTTCTTCCCTGGTACTGGGCCGTTCCTGTGGCTGTTGCCGCCTATTTCTCGAATTCCTTCTTCTATCAGGGAATAGAGTTCGCAAGAGTCCTTATCTCGGACTACAGGCTCTGTCTCCCGAAGAACAAGGTCCTCTCCGAGACCTACTACCGAATCAAATCGCAACTAAAATAACCTGACAATGAAAAAATCAGCGACTATCGCACTTGCAATTCTCGCTTTCTCCTTTGCCGCCTTCGCCGCAGAGGACGAGATCGAAGTCGCAAGTCCCTCCGCCGAGATCCTCGCGGAGACCTCCGCCAAGAAAGCCTCCAAGCCCAAGAAGGAAGTCAAGTACAATGACCAGGGCCAGATCATAAAGACCGGTTACAACATCGGTCCTCTTCCCGCTATCGCCTTCGATGCGGACAAGGGATTCCAGCTCGGCGCTATCCTGAACGTCTTCAACTACGGTGACGGCTCCGACTATCCCAACTACTTCTCCAAGTGGTATTTCGAGGCCTCATGGTTCACCAAGGGCTCCATGCTCTTCCAGGTCATGTATGACAACAAGAAGCTCATTCCCGGCGTCCGCTGGTCGACCGCAGCTGTCGTAACGGTCGACAAGGCCTTCGACTTCTACGGCTTCAACGGCTACCAGGGCTATTTCGATGCCGACCGCGTCTCGATGGGCAAGGCCAACAAGAAGCTCGACGCGCCCGACATGAACAAGTACATCTTCACTCCCTACTATCGCGCAAACCGCCTCACAGCCTTCTTCAAGACTGATTTCGTCGGCAAGATAACCGAAAACCTCAAGTGGGAGGCAAGCTACAACTTCCGCTATTTCCGCGAGAATGAGATC
>JAKSJS010000017.1 GCA_024398155.1 Bacteroidales bacterium
ATTTTGAAATAATGCCGCTCGGTTCGATGTTGACGGATCTCCTCGCCGGCCTTGAGGTACAGGTCGAAGTCGCGCTGGCCAAGTTCGAGTGAAAGGAGTTTCGGAGAAAGCTTCTCCACCTCGTAGAACCACGTTCCTGTCCACCCTATCGCGACTATCGCGCCCTTCGAGGCAGCAACGCTCTCAAGGCAGAAGAAAGGGAATCCCTCGGAAGAGGAGCGCCCGTCGGACGGGACGACACGCAGGGGGCTCCCCACTTCGAAAGTCATCTCGCGGGGAGAGTAGTCGGACTTGGATATATGGTTGCCCTCGGCATAATGGATCTTGAAATCACCGGCTTTCCTGGTCTTGAAGGACGTGTCGGCGACCTTGAAGGAGCTAAGGCGCGGGGAATCCTTTCCGGAAGTGTTCCTTATCGAGCAGACCCATTCGACAGCATCGAACCGTACATACCCCTTAACATTGCACGAAATCTCAAGCCCGCTCTCCGGCTCGGCATAGGTAAAGGTCCTCGCGACGACGGAAGGGTCTCCGGTTTCGACTACGGTCCTTTTCCAATCCCATTTTTTGATAAATTTCGAGGAGGGCACGCCATCCATGTCAAAAGAAAAAGGAGGCAGGGTCCCACGGGCGAACGCAGCGTCCACCGTTTCGGAAAGTCCGTCGCCGGGGGGGGCACGGGAAGACCCGTCGGCGCCGGAGGAGACTGGAGCAGAGAGGAGAATCGAGATAACAGCGGGTACTAGTGTTCTGAAAACGGGACTTTTCATCAAAGCTGTAGTGTTATCGTATCATTTTACGGGTTATCATGCAAATTTCGCAATCAGGTCGGTTAATCGAAACTTAATTTTTGTGTTTTTACTTGAAATTTTGATATATTTGCGGCGATGAAAGAGTCCAAAACCATAGAATACATAACCATAAACCAGAACGACAGGCTCTGGGGAATGGTAGTGAATTCGGTCGGATATCAAAGCAAGGAAGCCCATGCCGACCACCCCTCCGGCCTCCACCCCAAGAAGTACATGTTCACGAAGAAGGGAGGCCGCGTCCTACCCGAATTCCAGATCCTGTACCTGACACGTGGAGAAGGCGTCTTCTTCTGCGAGTCGCTCGGACGCGAGAACCCGATAAGGGTCAAGGAAGGCGACATGTTCATCCTCTTCCCCGGCGAATGGCACAGCTACTACGCCGACGAGGACAGCCCCTGGGACGAATTCTGGATAGGTTTTGAGGGCATGACGCCGACAAAGTGGGTCGAGAACGGGCTCATCTCCCCGTCCCATCCCATCTTTCATGTCGGCATGATGGAGAACGTGATCTCGACTTACGAACGTGCGATCCAGCTCTCGAAGACCCAGAAGACCGGATACCAGCAGATGCTCTCGAGCATTGCCAACTATCTCGTCGCCATGGCCCTCTACTACAACGCCAACAACGACAGTTCCGAAACGACCAGGGACTTCATCACCAAGGCAAAGCTCATCATCTCCGAGGAAATCGCGACGATAAGCCCCGAGAGCCTCGCCCGGAAAGTCGGCATCGGATACTCCAAATTCCGCAAGATCTTCAAGAGCTACACAGGCTTCTCCCCGGGCCAGTACATCTATGAAATCAAGATGCTCAAAGCCAAGGAGCTCCTCGACACGACCGACCTGTCGGTCAAGTCGATAGCCATAGAGCTCGGCTTCGGCTCCGACTATTTCGTCACAGCCTTCAAGAACAAGACCGGATACAAGCCCGGCGAATACCGCAGGATTTCCCTCTCAAGAAACAGATATGTCCGGGAATAGAAGAAAGTTCTCCCCTGTTGTCCCTGTCATGTCCGGTTTCGTCGTGATGGGCATCCTCGACATTGTCGGAGTCCTCAAGAACTTCATCCAGGACGATTTCGGTCTTCCGGAAAGGATAGCCGGCCTGATTCCCTCCGCATGCTACGTGTGGTTCCTGCTGCTGGCAGTCCCTGTCGGTATAATGATGGGGCGTTCCGGCCGCAGGAAAGTCGTTGTCGCAGGCATGCTCGTAAGCGTGTGCGGCCTCATCCTGCCCCCGCTATTCAAGCTCAGTCTCGCGGCCCATTTCGTATCCATTGCCCTTCTCGGCATCGGCGCGACCATGCTGACGGTAGGCCTGCCCCCCATGCTCTGCGCAATAGTGCCCGCCGGAAGGATAGCGGGAATGATGTCGATAAGTTCAGCCTTCAAGACCCTCACGGCCGTCATGGTTCCCATCCTCATAGCCCTGATCGCCGAAGGCCCGCTCGGGTGGCAGTCCTCGCTGCCCGTATTGGGCGTTTTAGCCCTCTGCGGGGCTCTGTGGCTGCATTTCACTCCGCTTGAGGACCTCCCGGAGGAGAATGCCACATCAGCCCGTTCGACCTTCTCGCTGCTTCGCGAGAAGACAATGAGGCAGTGCTTCATCCAGCAGGCCATAGTCGTCGGCTTCGACGTCGGGCTGATAAGTTTCTTCCCCAGGATACTCCAGCACCGCTCGGAGATGGATCTCGCCGCCGCCTCGGCGGTCTCCACGATCTATCCCGTCGCCAAGCTCGCCGCGGCCCTTGTCGGCGGCGTGATACTCCTCAGGGTCAGCCGAAAGAAATACGTCGTGACGAGTCTCGGCCTTATGGCTGCCGGAATCATCACGACTGTATTCTCCGTATCCGAACCCGTCCTCCTTACAGGACTCGCTCTCATTGGAGCGGGATACGCCAATATGTACACATTAGTCTATACGCGCGCGTCGAACGCTTTCCCCGGGAAGGGGAACGAAATCTCCGCCCTCATGATAATGAGTCTCGCCGGAGGCGCGATAATACCTCTACTTGTCAGCCTTCTTGTCGGCTGAGCCCTCTTCCCTCGCGAAGAACTTGTACTGGAAGAGGATAAGATAGATGGCTCCGCAGGTCACGCAGCTGTCGGCGAAATTGAAGACCGGTTCGAAGAACTTGAAGGGATGGCCTCCGATGAAGGGCATCCAGTCGGGCCATGTCGTATCGATGAGAGGGAAATAGAACATGTCCACCACCTTTCCGAACATCACGGGAGCGTACGAGCCGCCGAAGGCCGCCACGGCGCCGGGGCCTTCGAAATAATATCCCGAAGCGCTGAATATCTGGCCGTAGGCAAGGCAGTCGACAAGGTTGCCGAGGGCGCCGGCGGTTATGAGGGTAAGCCCGACAACTACTCCCGTAGGGGTGTCTTCCTTCTTGAGGAGCCTGGATATCCACCAGATGAGGAGTCCGCTCAGAACTATCCTGAAGAGGGTCAGGAGAAGTTTTCCCACCCAGCCTCCGAACTTCATTCCGAACGCCATGCCCTCATTCTCGACGAAGAGGAGCTGGAACCAGCTGCCAAGGACGGGTATAGACTCGCCGAGGGCCATGTTGGTCTTGACCAGGACCTTTATAATCTGGTCAATCACGACAAGCACCACTCCGAGGATTATAAGGCGTTTGCCTTTTGAAATCTTCATTGATCGTTTATATGCTTAGTTCTTACCCTGTTTGGCAAGCATTTCCTTTGCCTCGATCGTAAGGGTTGCGTGGGGGACGAGGCGGAGTCTCTCCTTGGGGATGAGCTTTCCTGTCACGCGGCATACACCATAGGTCTTGTTCTCGATTCTGATGAGGGCTGCCTCAAGGTTCTGGATGAACTTGTACTGGCGCTGGGCGAGAGCACCGGCCTCCTCCTTGGAGAGGGTGGCGGCACCTTCTTCCATAGCCTTGAAGGTCGGGCAGGTGTCATCGATGTCGTTGCTGTCCTCGTGGGTTATGATGCCGCGGAGGGACTTGTACTCGGCTTTCGCCTTCTCGAGCATGTCGAGGATAATGGCCTTGAACTCCTGGAGTTCTTCGTCGCTGTAGCGTACCTGGGGCTCTGAATTCTTGTTGTCTGCCATAATTTTATGTGTTATTTGCGGTTTACTGAAATATTGATCGTGGTGTTGTTCCAATCGACGTCGTTGCCGTTCTTCTCATCGGACATGGCGAGGGAGAGGGAAAGGGTCTGGGCGGCGACATAGTCGGAGAATACTGCGAGGGACTCCTCGATCTCGGCTTTCGCTTCGCCTTCGGCGTATATCGCGACGCTCACGCGGTCGGTAACGTCGAAGCCGTTCTCCTTGCGGAGGTTCTGGATGCGGTTGATAAGCTCGCGGGCGGTTCCTTCCTTGATAAGCTCGGGAGTCTGGATGATGTCGAGGGCGACAGTAAGCTGGCCTTCGGTCGCGACGAGCCATCCGGGCATGTCCTCGGAACTTATCCCGTAGTCGCCGGCCTTGAGGACGCCGTCACCGGAAGGAAGGGCGGGTGTATAGCCTTCGGGAGCCTTCTCTATTGCAGCTATGTCGGACTGGCCGAGAGTCGCAAAGGCGGCGGCAATCTCCTTCATCTGCTTGCCGTAAGCCTTTCCGAGAGTCTTGAAGTTGGGCTTTATCTTCTTCGTTATCACTCCGGCAGTGTCCTGGATGAACTCGGCGTCCTTTACGTTGACCTCGGTAAGAAGGATAGCCTTGACCTTCTCGAGATTGGCCTTGACTTCCTCGGAGATTACGGGGATGAGGAGACGAGCAAGAGGTTTCCTCACGTTGATGCCGACTTTCTTGCGGAGTGCGAGCACCATCGAGGAGGCTTTCTGGGCAAGAGCCATCCTCTCCTCGAGTGCCTCGTCGACAAGGGAGCCGTCGTACTCGGGCATGGGGAGATAATGGACTGAGTCGGTTTCGGGGACAAGGTCGAGATAGAGTCTCTCCATGAAGAAGGGAGCTATCGGGGCGCCCATGAGGGCGACGGCCTTGAGGACTTCGTATATAGTCTGGTAGGCGGAGAGCTTGTCGGAGGCAAGTCCGGAGCCCCAGAGACGTTTCTTGTTGAGACGGATGTACCAGTTGGAGAGGTCGTCACCGACGAAGTCCTGGAGGAGACGGCCGGCAAGGTTGACGTCATAGTCCTCGTAGGCTGCCCTCACGCCCTTGACGAGGGTGTTGAGGCGGCTGATGATCCATTTGTCGAACTCGGGGCGTTCGGCATAGGGAACCTTGGGGGCGGCGGGATCGAAGTTGTCGATGTTGGCATAGAGGGCGAACATCGAGTAGCAGTTGTAGAGGGTGCCGAAGAATTTCCTTCTCACCTCATCCACACCGGCCTCGTCGAACTTGAGGTTGTCCCAGGGCTGGGCATTGGTCAGCATATACCAGCGGAGGGCGTCGGGGCCGTAATTGTCGAGCACCTGGAAGGGATCGACGGCATTGCCGAGCCTCTTTGACATCTTCTCGCCCTTCTTGTCGAGGACGAGTCCGTTGGAGATTACGCGGCGGAAAGCGCACTTGTCGCTAACCATCGTATTGATTGCATGGAGGGTATAGAACCAGCCGCGGGTCTGGTCGACGCCTTCGGCGATGAAGTCGGCCGTGCGGCCGAAGCACTCGTTACCGAGGTTGCGGAGGCCTTCCTGGGCGTAAGGCATGGCGCCCGAGTCGAACCATACGTCGATGAGGTCCTTCTCGCGGACCATCTTCCTGCCCGAGGGGCTTACGAGGAAGATGTTGTCCACATAGGGACGGTGGATGTCGATCTTCTCATAGTTGGCCTTGGACATGTCCTCGGGATCGAAGCCCTTCGCACGGAAGGGGTTCCCGGTCATGAAGCCCTTCTCGACGGCCTTGTCGATCTCGGCATAGAGCTCCTTGAGGGAGCCGATGCAGACCTCCTCCTTTCCGTCGTCGGTCCTCCAGATAGGAAGAGGAGTACCCCAATAGCGGCTTCTCGAGCGGTTCCAGTCCTGGATGTTCTCGAGCCACTTGCCGAAGCGGCCGGTGCCCGTGCTTTCGGGCTTCCAGGTTATAGTGTCGTTAAGCTCCATCATGCGCTCGCGGACAGCCGTGGTCCTGATGAACCAGCTGTCGAGAGGATAGTAGAGGACGGGCTTGTCGGTTCGCCAGCAATGGGGGTATGTATGGACATGCTTCTCTATCCTGAAGGCGCGTCCGTCGGCCTTCATCATCATGCAGAGGTCGATGTCGAGGGTCGGGGCGTCGGGCGCGAGGGAAGCGTCGTAGGCGTTCTTCACGAAGCGGCCGGCCCACTCAGAGTACGAAGGATCGACCCTTCCGGCGACATACTCCGGATCGAGGTCCTCGAGGCGGAAGAAGCGTCCGCGCTGGTCGACCTGGGCCTGGGGATCACCGTTCTTGTCGACGACCATAAGGGCGGGTACGCCCGCGAGTTTGGCCACCTTCATATCGTCGGCTCCGAATGTCGGGGCTATGTGGACGATACCGGTACCGTCTTCAGTCGTCACATACTCACCGGGGATTACGCGGAAGGCGCCCTCGTCGGGACGGAACCAGGGGATGAGCTGGCGGTAGTTGATGCCGACGAGCTCGGAGCCCTTCATAGGCTCGCCTATCACTTCGAAAGCATTCTTCTTGCCGTCGAAATATGAGGGCACGAGAGCCTCGGCGAGTACATATACAGCCTCAGCTCCGGTATAGGGATTTACAGAGCGTACCTTGACGTAGGTGATGTTGGGGCCTACGCAGAGGGCGGTGTTGGAAGGAAGGGTCCAGGGAGTAGTGGTCCAGGCGAGGAAGAATACGGGAAGGCCTTCGACCGCGAAGAGCTTATCGGATCTCTCGTCGCGGACGACGGCGAACTGGACTGTCGCGGTAGTGTCCTTGACATCACGGTAGCAGCCGGGCTGGTTGAGCTCATGGGTCGAGAGACCTGTTCCGGCAGCGGGAGAATAGGGCTGGATGGATTTTCCCTTGTAGAGATAACCCTTCTTGTAGATATCCTTGAGGAGGTACCAGAGAGTCTCGATATAGCGGTTGTCGTAGGTAATGTAGGGCTCGTCCATGTCGACCCAGTAACCGATGCGCTCGGTAAGGGTGCGCCACTCCTTCGTATACTTCATGACCTCCTTGCGGCAGGAGTCATTGTACTCCTCCACACTTATCTTGGAGCCGATATCCTCCTTCGTTATGCCGAGTTTCTTCTCGACACCGAGTTCGACGGGGAGACCGTGGGTATCCCATCCCGCACGACGGCGGACGAGATAACCGCTCTGGGTCTTGTAGCGGCAGATAGAATCCTTGATCGAACGGGCCATTACGTGGTGGATGCCAGGCATACCGTTGGCCGAAGGGGGGCCTTCATGGAAGATAAACTCGGGACATCCCTCACGGAGTTCGACCGACTTCTCGAACGCTGCGTTCTTTTTCCATCTCTCAAGTATCTCGGCGGACAGTCCGACAAGATCAAGGCCCTTATACTCTTTGAATACCATAATTTTTACTATTTTTGCAGAAAGTTTCCTAAAGGAAAAGGAAATTTATCTTGCAAATATAACCAAGTAGCGGGAGAATTCCAAAATTGATTTTGATATAGCCGTGAACGCAATGGACATCATACTCCTCCTCTGCCTCGTACCGGCAGTGGTCTCCGGAATCCGGAAAGGGCTCATATCCCAGATTGTCGGCCTCGTCGCCATAGTCCTCGGAGTATGGCTCGCCTTCCATTTCTCCACCCCCGTCGGCGAGTGGGTCAAGGGGTGGCTCGCAGCCTCCGAAAACGGCATAAAAGCCGTCAGCTTCCTCCTCATCTTCATAGCCGTCGGGATAGGCCTGAGGCTGCTCGGGAAGCTACTTGAAGGAATATTGAAACTCGTGATGCTCGGATGGGTCAACCGCCTTCTCGGCGTTGTCTTCGCCCTCGTCAAATACCTCCTCATAATGGGTGTCGTCGTAATAGCTTTCGACGCCCTCAACGCCAAGACGCAGATGATTCCGGCCGAGACCCTTGACGCGAGCCGCGTCTACGGTCTCGTCAAGGAAATCGCCCTCTTCGTCTTCCCCTATCTCAAACAGCTGATCATACCTGTACAGTAAAATGGCTCTGATTCTATCGATAGAGACTTCCACCGCCCTCTGCTCGGCGGCCCTTGCCCTTGACGGGAAGGTAATATGCTACAAGGAAAGCACCACTCCCCGCTCCCACGCCTCCCTGACGTCGGTCTTCGCCGATGAAGTGCTCCGCGAAAGCGGGAAGAAAGTCGCCGACCTCGACGCCATATGCGTCTCGATGGGCCCCGGCTCCTACACCGGCCTCCGCGTCGGAGTCTCCACCGCGAAAGGCCTCTGCTTCGGAGCCCGCAAGCCCCTCCTTGCAGTCGGCACCCTCGACACGATAGTGGCCCAGGCCGTCTCCGAAGGCCTTCTTCCCGAAGGCGCCAAGTACGTCGTCCCGATGGTGGACGCCCGCCGCATGGAAGTCTACACCGCCGTCTTCACCCCCGACGGCCGCCAGCTTACAGAGACCGAGCCCAAGATCATCGACGAAGACAGCTTTTCCAAGGAGCTTGCCGAAGGGCCTGTTCTCTTTGTCGGCGACGGCGCGGAGAAATGCGCCGCTATGATCCATTCCGGGAATGCTGTCTTTGCCGGTATAATGCCGAAAGCGTCGGCTATGGCAGAACTGGCCGAAGCCGAGTTCGCCGCCGGACGCTTTCGTGATGTCGCTTATTTCGAGCCCTTCTATCTCAAGGACTTCGTGGCGACCGTCTCAAAGAAGAAACTCTTCTAAGACTCTTATTTCAGATATTTGGCGATAATCGCCTCAAGCTCCTTGTCGTCGTTGGCCTGTTCATTGACGAAGCCCTCTCCGGTAAGGAGGAAGTAGCTTAAGGGGAGGCTTGCTATCCCGTAGAGGTTGATGTAGGGAGAAGCAGTTCCGCGGGAGTCGCAGACGCTTGTCCAGGGAAGGTTCTGGTTCTTCACTACAGTAGCCCAGGAGGCCTTGTCGGCGTCGAAGGAAACCTGGTAGATCCTCAGGCCCTTGTCGTAATACTTCTCGTAGAGAGGAAGGAGGGTGTCCGTATTGAACATCGACTGGGTAGGCTCGAGAGCGGTCCAGAAATGGAGGATAATGAATTTACCATCAACCTCGGAAAGTTTCTTCTTCTCGCCGTAGAGGTCGGGAAGTTCGATCTCCGGATAGGCGACCTCCTCGGCTCCGGCGATGCGGGTGCCAAGGGAAAGGCCCTGCTGGCGGCTCTTGGCCTCAAGTTTAAGGGCGCGGACGTAAGGAGAGGAAGGATAGACAGTCTCGAGGTTCTTCGCCGCATTGTCGAAATGGATCGCGTCGGTGTTCTGGGAGAAGACGGGCATGTCGCCGAGAGTCTGGTAGAAGACCGGCACTATGGCGATGGAATAGGGATTCTCGAGGATGAGCTTGATTCTCGAACGGTAATAGGCTACATATTCGTCGGTCATTTCACGGCGTATCGCGGCGGCCTGGGAGGAGTTGGCGTCGACTCTCGTGAGCCTCCAGGAGAGACCGTCCTCCTTGGCGAGGAAAGCGGCATAGTCCTTCTCTACGGTCGCGAGGAGGTCGCAGTCGGCGGAGCCGGATACCGTATAGGCTCCGAGCGTGTCGGCCTCGAAGGAGACCTTGGAGCCCTTGTCGAGGATCATCGAGGCTACTTTCGTATCACCATAATATACATACACGAACTCGGGGCAGCCGGCCTTGACGGGGAGCTTGTAGCTCAGGGACCCGTCCTCGGCGACCTTCAGGGTGTCGAGCACAGTGTATTTGTTGACGGCGAGCTTCTTTACGACAACGTCCTTTCCGGCGGCATCCGCAACCGTGCCCTTGAAGCCGGCCTGGGAGCAGGAGAAACAAAGAAGGAGCGCAAGGGCTCCTCCGATAGCATTATTTAATCTTTTCATACTCTTTGTTGATAGCGGAAGCAATCTCGGCCATACGGGAAGGCTCGAGGGAGAGTTTCGTCTTTCTGAAGTCCATGTCGGCCTCGCTCTGGAGCGGGACGAGATGGATATGGGTATGGGGGACTTCCATGCCGAGGACGGCAACGCCGACCCTCTTGCAGGGGACTGCCTTTCCAAGGGCGAGGGCGACCTTGCGGGCAAAGGCGCAAAGGCCCGTATAGACTTCGTCGGAAAGGGAGAAGATATAGTCGTCCTCAACGTTCTTGGGGATCACGAGGGTATGACCCTCGGCCATGGGGGCTATGTCGAGGAAGGCATAGTAGTTCTCATCCTCGGCGACCTTGTACGAGGGGATTTCGCCCTTTGCTATGCGGGTGAAGATTGTTGCCATAGGGACTAGAGGCTGATGTCGAGGATTTCGAACTTCATTATTCCATTAGGGACCTTGGCTTCGACGATGTCGCCTTTCTTATGGCCGAGAAGGGCCTTTCCGATAGGGGTCGTCGCGGCGAGCTTGCCGTTGGCGAAGTCCGCCTCGGACTCACCCACGAGGGTGAAGACCATGTTGCGGCCGATAGTGAGGTTCTTTACGGTCACCTTGTTGAGCATCTGGATCTTGTCGGTTCCAACCTGGCTCTCGTCGATCACGCGGGCATTGGCAACAAGGTCCTGGAGCTTGGCGATATTCATCTCGAGGAGGCCCTGGGCCTCACGGGCGGATTCGTATTCTGCGTTTTCGGAAAGATCGCCCTTTTCTCTTGCTTCCGCAATCCTTGCGGAGATGACGGGGCGCTGGGCAAGAGCTTCAGCGAGCTCTTTACGGAGCTTGTCGAGGCCGGCCTGGGTCATGTAATGTACTGCCATATCCTGGTTTTTTAATTATTCAACAAAAAATAAAGGAGTCCTGTCCTACGACAGAACCCTGATTGCAAGGGCAAATATAAGAATTTTTTAATTCTGTATCAACTTTTTGCAAAAAGCACGATCCTCGGAAAGCTGATTTTTAAGTTCTTCGAGGCTGGCGAATTTCCTTTCGGAACGGATACGCTCGACAAAAGAGAGACGCAGGTCGAGTCCGTAGATGTCTTCGGAGAAATCGAAGATGTTGGTTTCTATAGTAAGGGCGAGGCCGGTGGCAACTGTCGGCTTCACGCCGATGTTGCACATGCCGTAATAGAGGCCGCCCAGAACCTCGACGCGGACAAAGTAGGAGCCGGCGCCGGGGATTATCTTGAGGGGGTCGTAAAGATTGAGGTTGGCGGTCGGGAAACCGAGGGTGCGGCCAAGACGGTTGCCGGCGACGACGACTCCGCGCAGCGAGTAGTCGGAGCCCAGCATCGCCGAGGCCCCGCGGACGTTTCCGTCCTCAAGGGCTGCACGTATCTTCGTCGAGCTGACGGCAACCTTCCCGTCACAGGAAAGGCTCCCTTCCTCAAAGACCTCAAGCCCGAGTTCACGGGCGACAGCGGCAACGGAAGAGGGGTCCGAACATGAATTGCCCATCCTGTTGTCGTATCCAAGGACAAGGGCGGTAGCCCCGAACTTCCCTATGAGGACGTCCGAGAGGTACTCTCTTGTAGAAAGTTTCGAAAAGTCGCGGGTAAAGTCCAGGACTTCGACGCGGTCCACCCCGAGAGCCTTCAGCTGCTCCTTCTTCTCATCGAGCGAAGAGAGCAGGCGGAGGTTCCTCGCGTCCTGCTGGAGGACTGTGCGGGGATGGGGCCAGAAGGTCACGACAAGGCTTTCCTCGCCTCTCGAGCGCGCAAGCTCGACGAGGCGGGAAAGCACTTTGCGATGACCGAGATGGACTCCGTCAAAGAAACCTGTTGCGACTACAGCCATTTGACGAGAGGGAAATCCATCCTGTAGACAAGCTTGGGATTCTTCGCGTAGATACGGGCGGCAGTCTGGTACATACCTGTCCTCTCGGGAGTGAGGGAGGTCTTGAAGGTCGCTATTCCGTCAGCGAAGGAATCGAGCCTGCACTCCATCTTCTCCTGGATGTGGAGGGCACCCTTCTTGTCGGCAGTCACGAAGAGTATCTCTATTCCGAGGTCCTCGGGATCGAGGGCGCCTATCTTGAGAGTGACCTCTCCGGTAAGGGCTGCACCGGCATCGAGAGTGACGGAAGCTGCAGGCTGGGTGTAGGATACCACCTCTATCTTGTCCCACTCGCTGGCGACGAAATTCTTCCATGTTGCAATCTCGCGTGCTCCGGCATAATCGTCAGCGACGAGCCCTTTGGTGTATTCGGCCTGGGGGATGTAGTACTGGTTGCAGTAGTCGGTAAGCATCCTGTTGGTAGTGAAGTTGCATGCGACCTTCGCTATCGTGTTCTTGATGTAGCCGACCCACTCGGCGGAACGGCCGGTGGCCTTGTCTATATCATAATACGCGGGTGCGATCTCGTTCTCTATGATGCCGTAGATAGTGGCGGAATCGAGGTCGTTCTGGTAGCGCTGGTCGTCATAGGTCCTCTCCTGGCGGAGGGCCCAGCCGGCACCTTTGGTATATCCTTCGACCCACCATCCGTCAAGGACGGAGAAGTGCATTACGCCGTTCATCGAGGCCTTCTCTCCGGAAGTTCCGGAAGCCTCCTGGGGACGCGTCGGGTTGTTGAGCCATACATCAACGCCCTGGACGAGTCTCTTGGCGAGGGTGATGTCGTAGCCGGGGACGAAGATAATCTTGCCGAGGAAGCGGTCCTGCTTGCTGATCTCGACAATCTGGCGGATGAGGTCCTGGCCGGCGCCGTCGGCAGGGTGGGCCTTGCCGGCGAAGACGAACTGGACGGGACGGACGGGGTCGTTCACAATCTTGTCAAGACGGTCGAGGTCGCTGAAGAGGAGCGTCGCCCTCTTGTACGTGGCAAAACGGCGGGCGAAGCCTATCGTAAGGACGTCATCGCGGAGTCTTTCCTTGATGAGGACACCCTCGCGGGGAGAATAGTGGCTCGAAAGGTCAGGGTCGGAAAGACGTTCGCAGATCGCTTTTACGAGGTCTGACTTCAAGGCCTTGCGGACATTCCATACCTCCTCGTCGGAGAGGTTGTAGACGCCCTCGAAGCATTTCTTGTCGTAGTGGTGGGTTGCGAACTCGGGGCCGAAGACCTTATTATGGAGGGCCTTCCATTCCTTAGCCGCCCATGTGGGATAGTGGACGCCGTTCGTGACGTAGCTTACATGGAGCTCCTCGGGAAGATATCCGGGATACATGTTGGAGAAGATGTTCTGGCTGACCTTGCCATGGAGCATCGAAACACCGTTGACGTTCTGGGAAAGGTTGGCGGCGAGCTTGCTCATCGAGAAGCGCTCGCTGCGGTCGGAGCCGTTGAGTTTGCCAAGGCTCATGAGGGTGTCCCAGTCAACTCCGAGAGCATCCTTCATCCAGCCGATATAGCGGCCGAGCATGACCTCGTCGAAGGCGTCATGACCGGCGGGAACGGGAGTATGGGTCGTGAAGAGGCTGGAGCCGCGTACGACCTCATAGGCGACGGAGAAGTCGAGACCGTCGTTCTGGACGTACTCGCGGAGTCTTTCAAGACCGATGAAGGCTGCGTGGCCCTCGTTGCAGTGATAGATCTGGGGGTTGAGACCGAGGGTGCGGAGGGCGCGGATACCGCCGATGCCGAGCACAACCTCCTGTTTCAGGCGGTTCTCCCAGTCGCCACCGTAAAGCTGGTGGGTTATCTGACGGTCTTCGGGGATGTTGTCCTCATAGTCCGTGTCGAGGAGGTAGAGGTCGGTTCGGCCGACAGCAACCTTCCAGAGACGGGCCTTGACGTCACGGCCGGGGAATCCTATCTCGACCTTCTTCCAGGAACCGTCCTCATCGAGAACGGGCTCAGCGGGGATCTTGAGGAAATCCTGGGCGTCATACTCGGCAACCTGGTTGCCCTGGGCTGTAAGTTTCTGGGTGAAGTATCCGTAACGGTAGAGGAAACCGACGGCGACAAGGTTGACGTTCATGTCGGAAGTCTCCTTGAGGTAGTCGCCGGCGAGGATACCGAGACCGCCGGAATATATCTTGAGGGAGGTGTCGAGGCCGTACTCCATACAGAAGTACGCTACCGAAGGATCGGTCCTCTTCTCCTTCCCGGCCATATAGCTGTCGAAGTCCGCCATCACGTCGGAGAGCATCGACATGAAGGTCTCGTCCTTGAGGAGGGAGTTGTATCTCTTGAGACTTACCTTGTCGAGTATGACCATCGGGTTGTGGCCGGAATTGTGCCACATTTCCGAATCTATATACTTGAAGAGCGCTTTGGCGTTGTCATTCCAACACCACCAGAGGTTTTTGCAGAGCCTCTCGAGGCCTGCGAGGTCGCCGGGGAGACGACGTGTCACAACGACGCTTTTCCATGAGGGACCGTCGATGTGGACTTTGTTCAATACATTCATTGCTAACTGTTAAATTCTAAGTGGGCCTCTCGGCCGTAATATATTTTCCGATTACTTTTTCTTTACAGGTTTGACGAGCCTTACGGGAGCGGCGGGACTAACGGAGAGTTTCGTGGTCTTTCCGGTAGTCAGGGCCTCGTCGACGCGGATCGAGAAGTCGCTGAGGACGTTCATGTAGTTGATGAAGGCCTCGTAAGGGGTGTCATAGGGATTGAAGTACTTGTGGACCGCTCCGTCGGAGAAGAACTTGGTACACATATAATAGAAGTGGTCGCTCTCCTGGAGATGGCCGAAGTCGGACCAGAGGGACTCGTCATTGGCGATCGAGAGGTTCTCGGTAAGGGCGTATATCTTGTTGAAGGCGTCCTTCTGGAGGTCGTTGCCGAGCCATGCGGTAACGTCCCTCTCCTCGTCAGCCCACGAAATGGCGTCGGGGCAATCGAAGATCGCGACGGGAGAGTGCTTGCGGGAAGCCTCGGCGGGAGTCACGAATTCGAAGGTGCCGTCCGCGGCGATCGCCGCGGGAAGGGCCTTGAAGAAGTCGAAGATGCCGCTCTCGGCTTTCTGGTGCTCTCCGAAGGTCTCGTAATCCATGAAGAGGTTCACTATCTCGCTGTCGGCGGCAGAGGATTTGAGCCATGCGAGATACTTGTCGGCGGTAAGGGGCCACTCGTTCCATCCGCGGTCGCTGAAGCGGAAGGCGATGTCATCGCTGAGACCGGAATTCTTAAGAAGGAGACGGAGCTTCGGAGCCTGGGCGCAGGAGTAGAGGAAGTTGGGACTCTTCCATCCGAGGACGTGCTGGGCGCCTTCGGCAAGCATCGTGTTGAAGCCCATGTCGGCTACCATCGCTCCTATCGAGTCGGAATATACGAGCTCGGTGTTGCGGAAGGTCGTCGGGGTCTTGCCGAAATGCTTCTCGATGAGGGCGCGGTGCTTGAGCACCTGGTGGCGGAACTCTGCAGGAGAGGCAAGCGAGGCGAGAGAGTGGTAATAGGTCTCGGAGAGGAACTCCACACATCCGGTGGCGGCAAGGGCGCGGAAGCTCTCGAGCACCTCGGGCTCGTAGCGGTCGAGCTGCTCGACGAGGGAGCCGGAGATCGAGAAGGCTACCTTGAAGCTGCGGCCCTGGGCCTTGATGAGATCGAGGATGAGCTTGTTCATCGGGAGGTAGCAGTTCGTTGCCACGCGGTGGAGGATCGTGCGGTTCGCAAAGTCGTCATAATAATGGGAGGACTTTCCGATGTCGAAGAATCTGAACAATCTGAGTCTGGTCGGCTGATGGACCTGGAAATACAGACAGATACTCTTTTTCATATTGTTGTCGTTTATTTTTTACAATCATCGATTGCCATCTGGTAGACGGCTTTTACTTTGGCGGCGGCAGCCGTCCACTTGAGGGCGTTGACCTCGTCGTGGCCGAGCTGGCCGGCGACGCGGGAAATCGCGGGATAGTTGAGGAGCGCGTAGATTGCGTCGGCCATCGCATCGACGTCCCAGAAGTCGGTCTTTATCGCGTAGTCGAGGATCTCGGCGCAGCCGGACTGCTTGCTGATTATCGAAGGCACATAGGTCTGCATGGCCTCGAGAGGCGAGATTCCGAAGGGCTCGCTGATCGAGGGCATGATGTAGACGTCGGAGAGGGCGAACATCTTCTGGACATCCATTCCGCGGAGGAAGCCCGTGAAGTGGAAGCGGTCGGAGATGCCGAGGCGGGCCACATGGCGTATGCACTTGTTGAGCATGTCGCCGCTGCCGGCCATCACGAAACGGACGTTGTCACATCTCTTGATGATCTTGGCGGCAGCCTCGATGAAGTACTCGGGACCTTTCTGGTAGGTGACACGGCCGAGGAAGGTTACGACCTTGTCCTTGACTCCCCTTTCGACCTCGAGGTTCTCGCGTCCGCTGAAGTCCACGGCATTGTGGACCGCTATGACCTTGTCGGGGTTGACGCCGTATTTGTTGATGCAGATGTTGCGGGTGAGCTCGCTCACGGCTATCACCTTGTCGGCCTCCATCATGCCGCGGGTCTCGAGAGCGAGGACCCTCGTGTCGATGTTGTCGTCGGAGGCGCGGTCGTAGGAAGTCGCATGGACATGGACTACCAGGGGCTTGCCGGTAATGTTCTTCGCGGCAATGCCGGCGAGATAGGTCAGCCAGTCATGGGCGTGGATCACGTCGAACTCATCCTTGTGCTGGAGGGCTATCGTCGCGCCGACCATTGCGTAACGGGCGACCTCCTCCATGAGGTTGGAGCCGTATTTGCCGGAGAATTTGTATTTCTGGCCGTACTGGATGCGGAAATCCTCGACCTCCCTCTTCCTCTCCTCCTCGACTATTGTCGTAAACTCTTCGGGAGAGACATAGGGGATCATGTTCGTGCCGATATGGACGAACTGAACCTTGCCGAGGAACTCGTCCACCGTCCTGCTCACAGTATCGATGGCGACATCGCTCGCATTGATGATCTTCACAGCGCTCTCATCCTCGTCACCCGAGGCGGAGGGCATGACGAACAGCACCTCGACGTCATTGGCGGCGAGGCCTTTGGTCATTCCGTAGCAGGCGGTACCGAGACCGCCGGCGATATGGGGAGGAAACTCCCAACCGAACATCAGAACTTTCATATCCTTGTCTTAAAGTCCAAGATTCTTAGCAATGAGGTATTCGCACCTCAGGAGGGCGGCAGTCGCACAGGCCGAGGAGACGGCACCGTGGGGCTCGTGCGGGGGATCGCCGTCGTAGAGCTCGCTGAAGCAGCCGACGCCGTGTTTGTTGATATCCTCGACGAAACCCTCGATATGGTATTCGGCCCTCGGGACATAGCTGGGACCGACGATGCGGAAGCAGATATCGATGTAGGGGCCGAGGAGCTCAGTGCGGGTGCAGCCCTGGTGGTAGGCGAGGTCGCGCTCTACCTGGGAGCCCTCATAGACACCGCTGTAGTTGACATTCCTCGGGGAAAGGGTCCTTATGCCGCGTTTGGTTATGAGCTCATACTTCACGACATTCATGACAGCGCTCTTGACCTCGTCGCTTACGGGCGAATAGGGAACGTAAGCGGCTATCATCATATTGGGACGGACCTCGCCGTGAGGGCCGTTGTTGTCCACATAGTCAGCGAGGTAGCCCCACTCCTTGACGTAGAATACCTTCTCGAAGTTGAGGAAGGCAAGCTCGCGGACAGGGGTCCAGCGCCTGATGAATTCCTCGTCGGAGCCGTACATCCTCTCCATGTCGAGGGCGAAGCAGAGGGCGTTGTACCACCATGCGTTGGTCTCGACCTGGTAGCCGGCGCGCTCGGTCACGGGGTTGCCGTCGATGTAGGCGTTCATCCACGAGAGGGCGACGCGGTCCATCTGGGCCCAGAGCAGGCCGTTGGGATGGAGAGTCACTTCCTTGCGCACGCCGGGGGCATAACTGTCTATCACGCCTTTCATGACGGCGCCGTATTTCTTCCATACGCCCCTGTCGTCGCCGGCGAAATCGATGTACTGCTGGAGGACATCGGCAAGACGGAGAGGGGCTTCGACCTGGGTCGTGCGGTGGTAGAGGCGCTCTCCCTCATCCTTTATGAGGCAGTCGAGTATAGCCTCGAAGTCCTCGCAGCTGCCGTTGGCATAGAGAGTAAGGCCCGTAAGGGACATGAGGGTCTCGCGGAGAAGACCGGTCTCGAGCCATGAGAAGCCGGCATTTATCTGATTCTTTCCGTTCCTTGTGGTCTTGAGAAGGTCGGCATTTCGGACGAGGAGGTCCTGGAAGTTGTCCACAGCCTTCATTCCGGAAAGGGTTCTCGTGAACTTCGCCTTGAGGCTTCCCGTCTTCACGGGATCGACACCGGCGGCGAAGACGAAGGAGTCGCCCTTCTTCATCTCTATCGAGAAGACTCCGGGGGCGAAGAGGTCCTCGACACAGTCGAAGCCGCGGCGGTACTCGTCGGAATATGTTATTCCCTTGTACCAGCAGGGGGCGGACTTGAACTCGGAAGCGACGCTTGTCTGGAGGTTGAGGTCGGGGAAGCCGTCATACATGTTGAAGACGACACCGTTCTCGACATCCCGGTACCATGTCCTCGCATCGGAGTTCTCGGCCGTGAGGGAGTGGATGTTCCTGAAGGCGAGGAAGGGCTTGAGCTCGAGGGTTATCGGGCCGGCGGCCTCGACAAGCTCGTAGCGTATCATCACCCTGTCGGCGGAAGGGTCGAGGAGGAGGGATTTCTTCATCACTACCGAACCGACCTTGAGGGTAATCTCGGGAATCTTGTCGTAATTGAAGTCGGCGATGTATTTATGGCCTTTCGGCTCATAGAGGTCGCCGTAGCAGTGGATTCCGAGGTTGAACTGGTGGCCGGTCGAGATTATGCTCTCGTCAAGGGAGGAGAGGAGGACATACTTGCCTCCGCCGAGCCCGTCGACGGGAACGGCCAGCAGGCCGTGGTAGCGGCGGGTGTTGCAGGTCACGATGGACGTGTTGCAGTACGCACCGGTCTTGTTCGCAAGGACTATTTCCCTTCCGAGCGAATAGGACAGGTTGACGAGTTCCGCCTTGTTGAATTTAAGAAATGCCATATTCTCAAAATTTTATCAGTCTATTTTCTTCAGCGCCACAGCCGTGCGGCTGGGCAGATAGAGCCGGAGCGTCGAGTCGTACTCCGAAGGCCCGTTGGGGGATTTCTCGGGAAGGGTGAGGTGGGACTCTCCCCTTTCCAGCCTCCCGTGGCCGTCAAAATCGGGATCGTCGGAGTCGAGGATACTGACGTATTTGCCGGCGGGAGCCGCGAATCCGTAATCCGCAAAAGAGGCGACGGGATTGAAATTCGCGGCAAAGATATAATCTTTGCGTCTGAATATCAAGATTTTTTTCTCCTCATCCTGGACAAGCAGCTCAGGGTCAGCCCCCAGAAGGCCCTCTTCAGCGAAGAGGGAGACAATCTCCCTGTCGAAGTTCCTCAGGTATTTGTAGCGGAGGTAATCGGGCTCGGCGAGGGACCATTGGCGGCGGGCATACTTGTAGGACCAGCCGTTCCCCTCGCGGGGGAAATCTATCCATTCGGGATGGCCGAACTCGTTGCCCATGAAGTTCAGATAACCGCCTCCGGCCGTCGCGAGGGTCACAAGACGGATGAGTTTATGGAGGGCGACGCCGCGCTCGATTACCGGCGAGGCCGAGTCGCGGCTCATGCCCGTATACATCTCGGCATCGAGGAGGCGGAAGAGTATCGTCTTGTCGCCGACCATCGCCTGGTCATGACATTCGGCGTAGGATATCGTCTTCTCGTCAGCTCTCTTGTTCGTCAGCTGATACCATATCTCCCCGACGCTCCAGTCCTCGTCGGGAAGTTCCTTTATCCACTTTATCCAGTGGTCGGCGACGCCCATCGACATGCGGTAGTCAAAGCCCATTCCTCCCTCCTCGAGAGGCGCGGCGAGGCCGGGCATGCCGCTCACGTCCTCGGCTATCGTGACCGCTTCGGGGTCAAGCTCCTTGACGAGCATGTTGGCAAGCGTAAGATAGGCTATCGAGTTGGGGTCCACGCCCTGGTTGAAGTAGTCCCCGTAGCCCGTGAAGTCCCTCTCGAGGCCGTGGTCCCAGTAGAGCATCGACGTCACTCCGTCGAAGCGGAACCCGTCGAGATGGTATTCCTCCATCCAGTATTTGAGGTTGGACAGGAGGAAGTATTTGGTCTCCGGCTTGCCGTAGTCGAAGCAGCGGGAGCCCCAGGCGGGATGACGTCCCTGCCAGCCGTTGTAGAAGTAGAGGTCCTCACGGCCGTCGAAACGGCTGAGGCCCTCGGCCTCGTTGTCGACGGAGTGGGAATGGACGACGTCCATCACGACGGCGAGGCCGAGGCCGTGGGCCGTGTCGACGAGCGACTTGAACTCCTCGGGAGTGCCGAATCGGGAGCTCAGGGCGAAGAAATTGGAGACCTGGTAGCCGAACGATCCGTAGTAGGGATGTTCCTGGAGGGCCATTATCTGGACTGTGTTGTACCCGAGGGCGGCAATCTTCGGAAGGACATTGTCACGGAACTCGACGAACGAGCCGACCTTCTCCTCCTCGACAGCCATGCCGATATGGCACTCATAGATAAGCGGCGGACGTTTGCGGGAAGGCTTCGGATTCTTCCAGAGATAGGGCTCGGCGGGGTTCCAGACCTGGGCACAGAAGGCCTTCGTGACGGGATCCTGGACGGCACGGGTCGCGTAGGCGGGTATCCTCTCCCCGCCGCCACCGGGCCACTCGATAAAGAGCTTGTAGAGGTTGCCGTGGGATAGGAACATCTCCGGGAGGGTTATCTCCCAGTTGCCGCCTCCTACTGGCTTAAGGGCATAGGCCTCGGAACGCTTCCAGTTGTTGAAGTCACCGATGAGGTGGACACGCGTCGCATTCGGGGCCCACTCGCGGAACACCCATCCGTCCTCCGTCCTGTGGAGGCCGTAATAGAGCCCGTTGTTTATCCCGCGGGAGAGGCTTCCGCCCTCGGCCATCCCGTCGAAAAGCTTCAGAGCATACTCACGACGTGCGTCAATGGCCTCCTTGTACGGAAGCAGATATTGGTCTTTATCGTATATCATTTTTTAAAGGTTTTCAAGTTTTTCCCTAGAGGAGCGGAGATAGGCGCGGGCCTTCTCTATGAGCTCCGCCGCCTTCTTTATCGAAGCGTCTATATCAGCTATGCCGGTCTCGGGGTCCTCGACCTTTGCGGCAAGCGCCTCAAGCTCCTCGAGAGCCTTGTCGTAATCAAAGTTATCTTCCATTTTCACAATACTTTACATTTTACATTCCCATCCGAGAAAAGAACCTCGAGAATATCTCCGGAGGCAAAGTCGGAAGCCTTCTTGCGGACTTTTCCGGAGCCGTCGGTGATAAGAGTGTAGCCCCTCTTGAGAAGGTTTCTCGGGTCGGCCGAAAGGATGCGGTTTTCGAGAAGGTCTATCCGGAATCCCATTGCGTTTATCTTTGTCATAAATGCAAGTTTCAAGCGGGTCCCGTAGTAGGATACAGCCTCGTCCTCGGCTATCAGCGCCTCGAGCATCCGGTCGGCAAGAGCTGTCGGTGTCTTCACAAAATCATAGGCCACGGCATCGCAGACATGGAAGTCCTGGTCGTGACCGACGGCCGTCATGACGGGTATCGGGAAGGTCGCTATCGCGGCGGCGAGGGTGTAGTCGTCGAAGCACGCTAGGTCTAGCTTCGACCCGCCTCCACGAAGTATCATGACGTAGTCGAATCCGACGCCCGACGCGGCCACGGACTCAAGCGCCTCCCTCATCGAGGCAGGCGCGTCCTGGCCCTGCATCTTTGCCGGGAAGAGCGTCGTCGAGAAGGCGAAGCCGTATTCGTTTTCATGCAGATGGCGGAGGAAATCGCGGTAGCCGGCGGCGTCCTCGGCCGATATGACGGCAATATTGTAAGGCACCCGTACAGGCTCCAGCGTCTTCTGGAGTCCGAGAAGTCCCTCGGCCTCGAGCCGCGCGAGAGTCTCCCGGCGGATCCTCTCCGCCTCGCCGAGCGTATATACCGCATCGATGTCCCAGACAACCAGAGAGAGCCCGTAGAGCTGGGAATATGTGACCTGGACCTGCAGAAGCACGTTCATGCCTTCGGCAAGGTCGGTCCCCGCCTCCTCCCGGAAGGCCGTCTCGAGTATCCTCCAGTTGTTCGCCCATACGACAGCCTTCACCTTCGCGACCATCCCGCCCTCTCCGCTCTCGGAGAGCTCGAGATAGCAGTGGCTGCCCCTCCGGGCCTTCATCGCGCTTATCTCCGCCTTCACCCACACCCGCGAGGGCACAATCGACTCTATCCCATCCTTCAGGGCGCTCTGCAACTCAAAAAGACTTATGTATTCCCTTCCCATCATATTCCGAATAAATTGGCGACTAACAAAGATAGACAAATTTATCGACATAATAGTTCCTATTAAGGGTGGATTTTCTCCAAGAAAATCGTATCTTTGCGACGGTTTTTGAGAGGCGACTTCAGATGAAAATTTCGAAAGCTTACTTCTCCGGCTCGAGCACCCGGATTTCCGAGAGGC
>JAKSJS010000170.1 GCA_024398155.1 Bacteroidales bacterium
TCGGCCCAGGCGGCCCAGGTGGCCCGATGTGGTAATATCTTCTTATAGAAAGCCCATCATCCACACAGTTGCATACATGGTACAAAACACTCGAGAACACAATGACTTTAGAACGGCGGGGTGATTTTGCCCGATAATTCCCCCCGAATCACTAAAATTTTGTTAAACGGGCTATTTCGCTCGATTTTCTTCCCGGAAATACCCTATCTGGAGCGGATTACCTCGTTCCAAAGGCGGAGGAAGTTAGCGCCGGCGACCTTTTCGATTTCAGCCTCATTATACCCCCTCGATCTCATCTCATCGAAGATCTTCGGAAGGGCGGAGACGTCGTCCATTCCTTCGGGAGTTACGGCGATTCCGTCGAAGTCGGAGCCCAGTCCGACATGGTCGGTTCCAACCAGGGACACGACATGGTCTATGTGGTCGACTATCCTCTTGTATGAGGGTCTCTCAAGAGCCGAAAGGCGGTCGAGGACCGAGTACCATGAGGCCCTTTTCCCGCCGTCAGCGGGATCTGCGATGAAGGCTTCCTCGACTTTGTCGCAAGTTTCTTCGAGGCGGGAGTCCGCGAGGACCTTTGAGAAGCTGTCGGATAGGAACAGCGGATAGAAATTGATCTGGATCACTCCCCCATTGGCAGCCAGAGCACGTATCATGTCGTCGGTCATGTTGCGGGGATGGGAGCAGAGTGCGCGACAGCAGGAATGCGTCGCGACCACAGGCGCTTTCGAGGTCTTTATGACGTCATAGAAGGAGGAGTCGGAGATATGGGAGACATCCACTATGAGGCCGAGTTCGTTCATCCTCCGGACGACCTCGCGGCCGAAGGGACTGAGGCCGTTCCAGGTCCCGTTTGCGCTTGCACAGCTGTCGCAGACGAGATTGTCCCGGGAATGGCAGAGAGTAACGTATCTTACTCCCCTATTATAATAATAGGTAAGAAGGCCAAGGTCTCCGCCTATCGGGGAGGCGTTCTCCATGCCGATAAAGACGGAGAAAAGTCCCTTCCCCTTATTTTCCAGAGCTTCTTCCGGGCTCAGGGCGAGCCTTGCCGAGCCGCTCGCGGCGACGCTGTCCAGCGTCGCGTCTAGCAGGCGGTCGGCGTACACGCGCGCCTCGCCCGAAGACAGGGACGCGGGAGTATAGAGGGCGAAGAACGAACCGTCCACGCCCCCGCGCCTCAGCTTAGGAAAATCGACCTGCGAGTGGTCTGAATCCAAACGCAGGTCTCTGAGTCTTATAATCTGCGACGGAGTGTCGCAGTGGGAATCAAGTACAAACACTATTTTCTCTTGGAATCGCCCTTTCTGATCATAGTGGACTTCTCGATGGCGGTGACGTTGATGACGGGGCCGCCGTTGAAGATGAGCTTCGCACCGGACTCGAGCTCTACCTTGAGGTTGTCCTTGGCGTTGACCTCGCAGGTGGAGCCGTTGAGGACGATGTCGGCGTCGGAGACTACGAGGCCGTCAGCATGGACATAGGAAGAGTTCTTGCCCTCGAGGGAGAGCTTGCTGGCGTTACCGGTAAGGGTTACGTTGGAGGAGCCGGCAGTCTTGGCATTGACGGTCTTCATCTCGCCGTTGGCAGTGAGCTGGGAGCTGTTGGAGGTGTTGATATCAAGGCTGGAGGCATTGAGAGCCATGCTGGCTACAGATGAAGCGTCAAGGGAGATGGCGCAGTTGTTGGTCTTCACGTCGAGACGGGCGGTAGCCTTCTTGTTCATGTCGAGCTTGAAGTCCTGGACCTCCATTGCAAGGTTCTTGACAGAGGAGTTGTCGAGGAGTTTCATCTCGAGAGCGTCTGAGAGCAATATCTCGGTAGCGAAGAGGGAAGCAGAGTCGTGAAGCACGATGGAGTTGATCGTAGGAGCGGAAACGACGAGCTTGAGGGTAGGCTGGACGGCTTTCTTGCCGGAGAGCTGTTTCTTGAGCTCCTTGGGATAGGATTTCTCATCGAGGGATACATAGAGGGTCTTGCCCTTTACATAGACCTGGACATAGTCGCCGACGATCTCGGAGACGCTGATCTTTGCGTTGTAGTTCGCACCATACTGGATGGAGACGTCGAAGGACTTGCAGACATCGATGTTGGTGAACGGCTGGAGATCCTGATCGATTTCGGCCATCTGGGCATTTGCAGCGAAAGAGGCGCATACAAGTGCTACGATTGAAATGAATATCTTTTTCATCTTTTAAATAAAATAAGGTTATTGATTATTCTGGATTCTTTGGCGCATGGCCTCATACATTATGATGGAGGTTGCCACCGATACGTTGAGCGAGGAGATTTCGCCGGCCATGGGGATTGCTACCCTGTCGTCGGCGAGGTCAAGCAGCGCTTTGCTGATGCCGGCGCCCTCGGAGCCCATTATGATGGCGAGAGGGCCGGTCAGGTCGGCATCATACATGAGGCGGTCGACCTTTTCGGTCGCTGCGACAAGCTTGAAGCCGCTCTGCTGGAGATAATATGCAGCTACACGAAGGTTGGCCACCTTCGCGACATCTATCCTCATAAGCGCTCCGGCGGAGGCCTTTACGGCGTCAGCGTTTATCGCTGCACCGCCTTTGGCGGGCACGATGATCGCGCTGCCGCCCGCACACTCGAGGCTGCGGGCGATCGCGCCGAGGTTGCGCACATCGCTCACGCCGTCGAGAAGGACGACGAGAGGATTATGGGACGTGGTGAGGGCGTTGGTCACGAGCTGCTCGAGATCGACGTAGTCGATATTGCTTATGTAGGCGATCACGCCCTGGTGGGCGCCGCGGACAGCCCTGTTGAGCCTCTCGACCGGAACATACTGGTAGGGAATGTCGTTCTCCCCTATCAGGGTTATGAGTTCACGGTACTGGGGGCCTTCCAGCCCCTGTTTCAAAAGTATTCTGTCGAATTTCTTTCCGGCCTTTATCGCCTCGATTACGGGGTGCATGCCGAAAAGATACTGCATCTTTTCTTCCATAATTTATGATTCTAACTGTTCCGAGAGGGTCGCCCACTCGTCGGTCTTCGCATCGAGTTCCCTCTTGTTCTCAAGATAGGATCTCGTGAGGTCCATTATGTCGTCCGTCGGTCCGGGACTCATCAGGACGGTCTCAAGCTGTTTCTGAGCTTCATTTACAGCTTTATCAAAGTCTGGATAAAACTTTCTCAGTACTTCCTTCCACTCAAGGGTACCTTCTTCAACGTCGTCAAGTTCCTTCTCCATATCTGCCGTAAAGTGAAGATCCACAATTTCAGGGAATGCACTTGCCATCATTGAATTAACAGCCTCCCCAAGCTCGGTCGTATACAGATTTCTGCCGTCCTTTGACACGTAGTGTCTTCCAAGAATTGTTGAAATAGTAGGCGCATACGTACTTGGACGACCCACTCCCAGTTCTTCAAGAGTTTTAACTAATGAAGCCTCTGTAAAGTGAGCAGGTGGCTGTGTAAAATGCTGCTTGTCCTCGAACTTGTCGAAT
>JAKSJS010000171.1 GCA_024398155.1 Bacteroidales bacterium
TAATGTACGCTCAAATAATCAAATACGTTATGTGGGCGCTTCTCGCGATAAGCGTAGTGCTCATTGGATGGGGTGCCATTGCCGGCCTCACCTCCAATGACGCTCTCCCTATCGACGTGATGCTCTACTGGTCGTATGCTCTTATCGCGATTGCGCTCCTCGCAATCGTGGTAATCGGCATCTACGTTACCGCCAAGAACGGCGCCAAGGGCCTCATCAAGCTCGCCGCCGTCGTTGTCGGTTTCTGCGTACTTGTCGGTATCGCATACGTTCTTGCGCCCGCGACTGCTGTTCCGGTCACCGGAATAGAGCCCACTTTCGGTGACCTCAAGCTCACCGATACCGTCCTCAACCTTACATACTTCACCTGCGGAGTCTCGATTCTCGTAATCCTCTTCAGTGCTATCGCAAACGCAGTACGTAAATAAAGTTCAATCCAGATGGCTAAGAAAACACCAGAAATCAATTCAAGTTCCACAGCCGACATAGCATTCCTCCTCCTGTGTTACTTCCTCATGACTACAACCATGGGATCACAGACAGGTCTGTCACGTCGTCTGCCGCCTATGCCTGACCAGAACCAGAAGGTGGAAGACCAGAAAGTCAACCGCCGCAACATCGTCGTTGTAAGAATCAACGCCCAGGACAGGCTTTTTGCTGGTAGCGAGCCTATGGATGTAACCCAGTTGAAAGACAAGATGAAAGAGTTCCTTTCCAACCCCGCCGATGATCCCGAGCTTCCCGAGAAGACCGAGATCGACATCGAGGGATACGGAAAGTGCCTCGTTTCCAAAGGCGTAATTTCTCTCCAGAACGACCGCGGAACGAGCTACCAGGCCTACATAGCCGTCCAGAACGAGCTTGTAAAGGCCGTCAACGAGCTTCGTGACGAGTGGTCCATGTCAACCTACGGAAAGAAATACTCCCGTCTTACAGAAGAACAACAGGAAATTGTCCGCAAAGCCGTTCCTCAGAACATCTCCGAGGCCGAGCCTAAAGAAGAAAAAAAAAAGTAATAGGAGATAAGAATTATGTCGACATTCAAACAAGGTGGTAAAAAAGAGATGCCTGCTATAAGCACGTCCTCTCTCCCTGATATCGTCTTCATGCTCCTGTTCTTCTTCATGGTTACAACCCAGATGCGTGATACCGAGAACAAGGTTGCCGTTAAGCTTCCCGAGGCCTCCGAAGTAGTAAAGCTCGAGCGCAAGGACCTCGCGTCCTACATCAACATCGGTTCCCCTGTGAAACATCTCCAGGCCCAGTATGGTACCGATGCCCGTATCCAGCTTAACGACTCCTTCAAGACCGTCGAGGACATCCGCGACTTCATCGCCGCCGAGCGCGACGCGATGAGCGAGGGTGACCGCCAGCTTATGACAGTCTCTATCAAAGCAGACGAAAACGTACGTATGGGTATCGTCACTGACGTAAAACAGGAGCTCAGAAGATGCTCCGCCCTCAAGATTATGTACGCAGCCCGCAAACCGGGCATCGAATAATCTGCCGATACCTTAATATTAAAAGAGGCTGGCGCCCGTCCAGCCTCTTTTTTTCAAAAATAAAACACAATTACTGAAATTAAAATGAAAGCTACATTCAAGACCATCATTCTTTCTGCAGCGGCCCTCCTCGCCCTCGCTTCTTGCAAGGAAAAGCCCGCAGAATATGTTTTCCTCTTCATCGGCGACGGTATGGGACAGGCCCAGGTTGCTGCTGCAGACTCCTATCTTTCCTACAAGAACGGCGTACTCGGCGGCGAGCACATGTGCTTCACCCAGTTCCCCGTTACCGGTCTTGCGACCAGCTTCTCCGCCAATTCCCGCGTAACCGACTCCTCCGCAGCCGGTACAGCTATCGCCTCCGGCATCAAGACCAACAATGGCTGGCTTGGCGTCGATCCCGAAGAGGTTCCTACAAGTTCCATGGCTTTCGATTTTCACGAAATGGGCTACAAGGTAGCTATCACCTCCTCAGTACCCGTAAACCACGCCACTCCCGCTTCCTTCTATGCTGCAGCAAGGAGCCGTGGCGACTACCATAACATTTCCATGCAGATTCCCGACTCCGGATTCGAATTCTTCTCCGGTTCGGGCTTCCTCGACTACTACGACAAGAACGGCGAGAACGGCACCGGCGAGAAACTTGCAGAAGCCGGATACACAATCTGCTATGGTCAGGAAGAATATGACGCAGCCAAGGCCGAAGGCAAGGACAAAATTGTCCTCGTACCTGCCGCCAGCAAGGGCACCAATGCCTCGAACTATACCGTAGGCCACTCCAAGAGCGATATAACCCTCAAAGACGTGGTTACTGATGCGATAGATTTCTTCGGTGACAAGGCTCCTTTCTTCGTCATGTGCGAAGGCGGCGAGATCGACTGGGCCTGCCACAGCAACCAGACCATGCCTATGATAAGCGATATCTTCCGCATGGATGAAGCTGTCAAGGTAGCCTATGAATTCTACCAGAAACACCCCAAAAAGACTCTTATCGTCATAACAGCAGACCATGAGACCGGAGGAATCTCCCTCGGAGCAAACGGCAAATACAAAGTCGACTGGGAGAAGGCCGATGAGATCTGGAACGACGAGACCGAGTCTTATGAGACCGAAATGACCAACGAGGAGATCAACGCGGCAATATGTGTCGGCTGGACCTCGAAAGGCCATACAGGATCCCCCGTTCCCGTTTATGCAGTCGGCAAGGGCGCCGAGAAGTTCAGCGGCGTCTTCGACAACACAGACATTATCAAGAAAATCCTCTGCAGGTAGTTTTCCCTCCTGCAGAAAACATAATATAACTTATAGATCGATATGGAAACGACAGTTGTAAGGACCAAAGTCAAGGAGCTTCTCGCCAAGGAAGCCGGCCAGCCCGTCCTCGCCAAAGGATGGGTAAGGACCAAAAGAGGTAACAAAGGTGTAGCGTTCATCGCTCTCAATGACGGTTCTACGATAAACAATATCCAGATAGTAGTTGACAAGACCCTCTTCGACGAGTCCCTTCTCTCAAAGATCACGACCGGCGCCTGCATAGGTGTTGCCGGAGACCTTGTCGAGTCCGTCGGAAGCGGCCAGGCCGTCGAGATTCAGGCCCGTGAGATCGAGATTTACGGAGAATGCGACCCTATGAGATATCCCCTCCAGAAGAAGGACACCTCTTTCGAGTATCTCCGCACTGTCGCCCACATGCGTCCGAGAACCAACACCTTCGGAGCTGTCCTCCGCGTAAGGAACCAGATGGCCTTCGCAATCCACGAGTATTTCCACCCCAAAGGCTTCGTCTACCTCAACACCCCCCTCCTCACAGCCCCCGACTGCGAGGGTGCCGGCCATATGTTCCCGGTCACGACGCGTGACCTTGAGGCTCCGGCCCGCGCACCCGACGGCAAGGTCGTTGACTCGCAGGACTTCTTCGGCAAGTTGACCAGCCTGACTGTTTC
>JAKSJS010000172.1 GCA_024398155.1 Bacteroidales bacterium
AACCCTGCATGTCAAGGCCGTAGAAGCTCTTGGACAGCTCCGTGTCGGCGTCCATCTGCTCGACGGCGCAAGTAGCCTTGGGGCTGTTGCCGCCGGCGCAGTTGATGAGGATGTCGATTGGACCGAGCTCCTTGTGGATGAGCTCGCGGGCCTCTTCGAGGGCGGCTTTGTCGAGGGTCGAGGCGCTGATGCCGAGACACTTGACGCCGCCGCCGAACTCGCTGGCAAGAGCCTCGCCGCGGGCGGGATTGTCCTTGCTGCGGGAGATTACGGCTACGTTCACTCCTGCCTCCAGGAGGCCTTTTGTAAGGGCAAGGCCTATTACGCCGAATCCTCCTGTTATGACCGCATTGCGGCCTTTCAGATCGTCAAAACTGTATTTCATGATATCGTATTATGCGTTGTAGGTCGTTGAAATCGTATCTCCGCCGAAGCCTGTCCAGTTGGTATGGAAGAACTCTCCGCGGGGCTTGTCGGTCCTCTCATAGGTGTGGGCGCCGAAGAAGTCACGCTGGGCCTGGAGAAGGTTGGCGGGAAGCCTCTCGCTGCGGTAGCCGTCATAGTACTCGAGGCCTGCGGTGAGGCAGGGCGCGGGGATGCCGCTTGTGATAGCGGCGCAGAGAACCCTTCTCCAGCCTTCCTGGGCCTCGGCCATCTTGGCTGTGAAGTAAGGGTCGAGAAGGATGTTCGCGATAGAGGGGTTGTTGTCGAAGGCTTCCTTGATCTTGCCGAGGAAGACGCTTCGGATTATGCATCCGCCTCTCCACATGAGGGCTATTCCGCCATAGTTGAGGTTCCATCCGTATTCCTTGGCTGCGGCACGCATGAGGGCGTATCCCTGGGCGTAAGAGACGACTTTAGCGGCGAAGAGGGCCTTGCGGAGGTCTTCGAGGAAGGCCTTGCGGTCGCCTTTGTAGAGGGCGGGAGAGGGACCCTCAAGGATCCTGGAGGCTTCGACTCTCTCTTCCTTGACGGCGCTGAGGCAGCGGGCGAAGACGGACTCGGCGATAAGCGTAAGGGGAGTGCCGGCATCAAGGGCGGCGCATGCCGTCCACTTGCCGGTGCCTTTCTGGCCGGCTGTCTGTCGTGATGTCGATAAGCTAGCTGTCGAGGTCGCCTCTGTTCCATTCGGCGAAGGTCTCGTGCATCTCCTCGTTGGTCATGCCGAGAAGGTTCTTCATTATCGAGTAGCACTCGCATATAAGCTGGATGTCACCGTATTCGATGCCGTTGTGGACCATCTTGACGAAGTGGCCCGCGCCGCCTTCCCCGACCCAGTCACAGCAGGGGGCGCCGCCTGCGACATGGGCGCAGATGGTCTGGAATATGGGCTTGACATGGGGCCATGCGGCAGGGGAGCCGCCGGGCATCATCGAAGGGCCCTTGAGGGCGCCTTCCTCGCCGCCGGACACTCCTGTGCCGATGTAGAGAAGGCCCTTGCTCTCGACGTATGCGGTCCTTCTCGTCGTGTCGGGGAAGTGGGTGTTGCCGCCGTCAATTATTATGTCGCCCTTGTCGAGAAGGGGAATGAGTTTCTCGATATAGTCGTCAACGGCCTGGCCGGCCTTGACCATGAGGAATACCTTGCGGGGGCTTTCGAGGGACTCCACCAGCTCCTCGAGGGAGTGGGCTCCGTAGATGTTCTTATCCCTCCCGCGTCCGCTTACGAAACGGTCGACTTTCTCGACTGTACGGTTGAACACGCTTACTGAGAAGCCTTTGCTTTCAAGATTGAGGACGAGATTCTCGCCCATTACTGCAAGGCCGATAAGGCCGATGTCGGATTTCTTCATATTCTATTCTTCAAACCTTGACGGATGGGCCCAGAGGCCGATTGCGGGGTTGGAGATATAGTAGACCTCCTCGCCGCCGATATTGTTCCATCCGTCCTTTAAATTATCGATATTGTATTCTTCGAGGCGTCCGTATCTGTATCCGACGCCTTCTATCTCTTCGCGGCTTACTGCGGGACCGGGGCAGTATGTGATAGTGAAACGGCCTTCGGAGGAGCCATGGATAAGATGGGCCGAGGCGCTCAGATTGGCCTTCAGGTCCTCGTTATTTTCGGTCGCAGCGAGGGTCGCCGGAGTCCCCTTGTAGCCGTATTTCCTTATGAGCCTGTCGATTTCGGGGTCTTCGCCGAACTCGCGGAGGCCGGGAGCGAGTATTACGAGCTCCGCGCCGTCAGCGAGGGCCATGCGGGTCCTGTAGACGGCCTTGTTGCCGAGCCATGTCGTCTTGAATTCAGCGGGATCGAGGTAGACGATGCATTTGCTGATCGGCTTTTCGACCATGATGAAGTTGACTTCGAGCGAGAGGGCCGCGGCTTTCTCGTAGCATTCGCGGTCGTCGCCGACAAAGAGGCCTTTCATTACCATTTTGCCGTTCTCCTTGGCCATGACCGTAAGCACATAGACTATCGGAAGCCCGGGGATGAACTCCCTCCGGGCATATTCGAGCACGTCGCGCACAGGGCTCCAGGAATGGCCCATGATGCGTTCCATGCCGTAGCAGGCGCCAAGGAAGTGGCTGCGGTTGATTCCGGCGGAACCCCCGACGCCGACGAAGATGTTCTTCGTGTAGTTCGCCATGCCGATAACCTCATGGGGAACTACCTGGCCTATGCTGAGGATAAGGTCGTAGGACGGGTCAAGAAGGCGTTTGTTGACCTGGGCGGGCCAGGAGAAGTCCAGCTTCCCTTCTGAAACCTTGTTGATATATGAGGAGGGGACTTCACCTACGGTCACGACGTCGTTGCGCCAGTCGTGGACGCGGAACTTTTCCACCGGAACCGACGGGAACATAGTCGCTATTTCTTCGGCGCTCATCGGAACGTGGGTCCCAAGGGCGGGCATGACGTCTGTCAGGGCGTCACCGTAATGCTCATTCGCGATCTCTGTAATACGTCCGGCATATGAGTGGAACCTTGTGAAGTCAGGAGGGATGGCAAGGACCCTTTTCTTCGGGCCAAGCGCGTCGAAGACGCCACGGAGGGCATCGTAAGCCTCTTCGGGGGTTATGACATCATCCTTTGATCCTCTTGCGTAGTAAAGCATGGCTTTCTATCTTTTGACGCGGGCGTTTCCCTTCCAGATGCTCCATATCTGTTCCTCATCGGCAGGCTGGGCGTAGTCGGTGAGGAAGGTGGTCGCAAGGGCACCGCTTGCCCATCCGAACTCTATCCAGCGGGCGGGCTCCCATCCCTTGAGGACCGCGTAGAGGAGGCCGCCGACGAATCCGTCGCCGCCGCCGATGCGGTCGAGGACATGGATCTCGCGGGGCTCGGCGACGAACCATTCGTCACCCGCGCTCATTATTGCGCCCCAGTTGTGGGAGTTGGTGTCCCTTACCTCGCGGAGGGTCGTCGCGTATACGCTTGCAGCGGGGTAGGAGGCCTTTACGCGGCCTATCATTTCCTTGAAGCTGTCAATCTTTGAGGC
>JAKSJS010000173.1 GCA_024398155.1 Bacteroidales bacterium
GAACTTCTCCATAAGGGAGTCGTCATACTCGGCAGCTTTCTCGATGAGGGCGTTGCGGTATTCCTCTGCCATATCGGCGAGATTGGCGGGGATTTCAAGGTCTTCGCGGGTTCCGTTGGCATCCTTGAAATGATAGTACTTGTTCATAAGTACGTCCACGAAGCCGTCGAAGTTAGGACCTGCGTTGACGGGGAACTGTACATAGACTACCTTGTTTCCGAGAGCCTCCTTGATGGATGACTGGATGTTGTCCCAGTCGGCCTTCTCGGCGTCAAGCTGGTTGACGGCGATGACGAGGGGGAGCTTCTGGGCTTCGGCCCTGCGGATGAATCCCTGGGTGCCGACTTCGACGCCCTGCTGGCCGTTGATGACGAGGATTCCGCTCTCGCAGACCTTGAATGCGGAATATGCGCCGCCGATGAAGTCATCCGAACCCGGAGCGTCGATGATGTTGATTTTCTTGTTCATGAACTCGGCATAGATCGGCGTAGCGTAGATTGAACGCTGGTTCAGTTTCTCGAGTTCATCATTGTCGCAAACCGTGTTCTTGTCCTCGACAGAGCCTCTGCGGTCGATGACCTTGCCTTCGAAGAGCATTGTCTCGGCAAGCGTGGTTTTTCCGGATTTCGTGGCGCCGAGAAGAACCACGTTGCGAATGTCCTGGGTAGAGTAGTCTTTCATTTTATGTATTATTAAATTGTATCGGTCCGGCCGCAGCAATGGCGGCAGTCCACAAATCTAATAAAAAATGTTTCTATTCCCAAAATAATGTACGATTTCATAACCGTCCATACCCATTTCTTCTTCCAGGATTTCGTTGAGATCCGATGGGCTGGTGCCGATACCGCGGCACAGTTTTACGAAGTCATCTCCGGGAGCGAGCCCCCTTTCCGTCACGATCCGCTGGAATTCAGCATAAGATTTTCCGATTGTCTTCATAGTGCATTCTTTTTGGGGGCAAAGATGAAAAATTAACTTGAAGTTTGTAAAAGCAACCGGAAATTCCGGGGGTTAAAACTTAATTTTGAGCTGATTCTGTATAAGAAATTAATTACAGGTTATTTTTGTTAATTATCAGTTTGTTTTCTATGCCGCGGCTTCCCTCTATTTTTGAGCTATGAAACAGGCTCTTCTCAATATTCGGAATCTTCGCAAGCAATGCGGTATGTCCCAAAGCGAACTGGCGGAAAGAATAGGAATGTCCGTCACTGCTTTCGGGAAAATAGAAAGAGGTGAAACCCGTCTGAATTCGGAGCATGTGTCCAGAATCGCCGCCGTGCTGGAAGTTCCCGAAGAAAAGATCTGGTTCGGGAATACATACGAAGAGGAGGCCGCCCTCCGGGAGAACTGCTTCAAGGACAACCTTGTGAAGAGCTTGCGCGAAGAGATACGGGCCCTTACTGCTGAAAAGGAGAGACTCGAAACCGAGAACGGGGAACTCCGTCTTGCCCTGAAGGACGCCCGCGACAAGTATCAGTTCTACCAGCAGCTCCACGGCGTAGATGAGCGCCATCCCTCCTCGGATTGATCCGCTTTTGGACGCGACCCGAAATTTCGCTATATTTGCGCCCATAAATTATTCGAGATATGTCCCTGAAATGCGGAATTGTCGGACTGCCCAACGTCGGCAAATCGACTCTTTTCAACTGCGTCAGCTCCGGAAAGGCCCAGAGCGCGAATTTTCCTTTCTGTACGATAGAACCCAACCTCGGCTCGACCAACGTTCCGGACCGCAGGCTTGACGTTCTGAGCGATATCTGCAAGCCCCAGCGCACGATTCCCGCGACGGTTGACATCGTCGACATAGCCGGTCTCGTCCCGGGCGCGAGCCGCGGCGAAGGTCTCGGCAACCAGTTCGTCGCCAATATCCGTGAGGGGGACGCACTCCTCGACGTCCTCCGCTGCTTCGATGACGGGAACGTCGTCCACGTCGACGGCTCGGTCGATCCCGTGCGCGACAAGTCGATAGTCGATACCGAGCTCCAGATAAAGGACCTCGAGACAGTGGAATCCCGTCTCACGAAGGCCGACAAGGCCGGCAAGGCCGGGGACAAGGAAGCCAAAAAGCTCGCCTCCGTCCTCTCCCGCTACCGTGAAGCCCTTCTCGAAGGCCGTTCCTGCCGCAGCGTAGCCCTCCTGAACGAAGAGGAGGAAGCCATCGCCCACGACCTGTTCCTGCTGACGAACAAGCCCGTAATGTACGTCTGCAACGTCGATGACGCCTCGGCCGTCAGCGGAAACGCATACGTTGAGGCTGTCCGCGAGGCCGTCAAGGACGAGAATGCCGAAATCCTCATCATATCCGCGAAAACCGAATCCGAGATAGCTGAGATGGACTCCTTCGAAGACCGCCAGATGTTCCTCGAGGAAATGGGCCTGAGCGAATCCGGCGTTGTCCGCCTCATCCAGGGAGCATACCACCTCCTCGGCCTCCAGACCTTCTTCACGGCCGGTGCCGACGAGTGCCGCGCCTGGACCATCCATAAAGGAGACAAGGCTCCGAAGGCCGCCGGCGTCATCCATTCCGATTTCGAGAAGGGATTCATCCGTGCGGAGGTCATAAAATATGACGATTTCGTCAGCCTGAAGACCGAGTCCGCCGTCCGCGCCGCCGGAAAAATGGGCGTCGAGGGCAAGGATTACGTAGTTCAGGACGGCGACATAATGCATTTCCTCTTCAACGTCTAGCCTCCCCGGCTTTCAGCGATGAAACGCCTCCCGGTCATCATCCTCGCTCTGATGCTTGCCGTTTTCCCGGCAGCAGCCCAGTTCTACACGATGGGGACCGAGCCTGCGTCGTTGAAATGGAACGAGATTCTGACTCCGTCCTTCCGGCTCGTTTACCCTTCCGGCCGCGACTCGCTCGCGAAAGTGTACGCAAGGACCCTCGAAGCCTGGAAGCCGAAGGTAGGTGCGACGCTCGGGTATACCCCCAATGAAAAATACCGCCGGCCTATGCCGGTCGTGCTCCATACTGAAAGCGTAGTCTCGAACGGCAGCGTCGCCTGGGCCCCGCGCCGTATCGACCTGCTGCCGACTCCGGACGCCTCGGATCCTATGCCCTTCGAATGGGCCTCCCAGCTTCTGGTCCACGAATCGCGCCATTGCGCCCAGATGCAGTTCCCCTCCGAGTTCAAGTTCCTTGGCGCAGTTTCAGGCGAACTCTGGTCCGGAGCGGCGTACGCAATCTACGGCGGCCAGTCCTTCCTCGAAGGCGACGCCGTCGTTGCCGAAACCGAGCTTTCCCGGAGCGGGCGCGGCCGGACTGCGTCCTTCCTCGAGTACTATCGTGTCAGCCGGGAGGCCGGCGGGAGCCGCGATTACTGGCAGTGGCGCTGGGGCTCGCTGAACCGCTTCACACCCGACCATTATGCCCTCGGATACCTTACGATAGCGGGAC
>JAKSJS010000174.1 GCA_024398155.1 Bacteroidales bacterium
ATGGCGGCCTTGACCCCTACACGCCCAATGCCTCCACCATGATCTATCACAAGCTCCGCACTATGGGCGTTCCCGCAGAGCTCCACCTCTTCCCCAACAAGCCTCATGGCGCCTTCGGCTTTGAACGTACAGTCGAGTTCATGCGCCAGCTAGGCTATCTCGGCGAGCTTGAGCCCGAGGTTGAGATCATGACCCGCTACCCCGATGACAACGCGCGTGCCGAGTATATCAAGGAAGAGATATGGCCCGAAGGCAGGATGCCCGATTTCCGCGAGAACCAGTGCCATCCCTATCTCGAGTGGCATATTCCCGCGAACAGGACGACTGACGCCATCCAGATCATCTATTCCGGCGGATCCTATATGGGCAACGGCACCGAAGGCTTCGAGGTCGCTCCCGCACGCCGCTTCCTCAATGAAAAAGGCGTGACTGTCGTAACCGTGCAGTACCGCACACCCCGTCCCGAGGGCCTTGCAAAGCATACTACGGCATGGCAGGACCTCCAGAGAGCAATCCGTGTAGTCCGCAGCGAGGCGGCCTCAAGAGGCCTGAATCCCGACAAGATAGGCATCATGGGAAGCTCAGCCGGCGGCCATCTTACCGTAATGGGCGTAACCTCGTCCCTCCACAAATCCTACTGGCCCATTGACGATATAGACAAGCTCTCCTGCAGCGTCCAGTGGGGTATCGGCATATATCCGGCCTATATCCTGACTGACGGTCCCAGTGACCCCAACATCCATAGTGGCAACAATCCCGAGGATATAATCGTTCCCGACTTCTCCTTCGACCTCAAGACCTGTCCGATGCTCTTCCTCCATGGAAATGATGACGTCTACTCCCCTATGGGTTCTGTAAGACTCTGGGAGAAGATGAGGTCTATGGGAGTCCAGAGCGAGCTCCATATCCTCGTGGGCCGCAACCATTGCTTCCAGTGGCATGCCTCCCCCGAAACTGCCAGCTACCACTACTTTGACCGCATCTGGGACTTCCTCGAGCCCCGTCTCTAACCGCCCATATCATGATGAAAACATACTCTCTGACAATAATTGCCGTTATAGGTCTCCTTGCCCTGGTCTCATGTCGTAATAACGAGCCCAAGGATACGATTTTCACCCGTTGTCCCGACCAGATCGAGAACATCTACATAGGATGTGACTACATGAGGAACACCAGCTCCGACGCCGGAGTGTACGACACCTACGGCGCAAAGAACTTCGCTCTCATGATGTTCTCAGATATCCATGAGGACAGGGTCCGCACAGCCAACGCGATCGAGCTTCTCGACGGCTGCAAGGCCCTTGACGCCGGCATCTTCCTCGGCGACTTCCAGTACTGGCGCTACGAGGAGGGCTGGGCGAACGAGTTCGCCGCCCTCACGAGCGCCGCGACGAAGCCTCTTCTCCTTACTGTCGGAAACCATGACGCCCGTACATTGAGCAGCACTGTCAACGGCACCAACCCCAGCGTCCTCGTAGACAACTACATGATGAAGACCGACCTTGCCGCCTCTTACACCAAGGGCGGATACGGATCCTATGACTTCGCCGACTATGGGGTAAGGATAATAATGCTCAACGATTTCGAGTATCCTGAAGAGAACAATCCCGGCGAGAAATGGGTGATATGCGGTTCCCAGAAGGTCATGACCCAGACCCAGATCGACTGGTTCATCGACGCATTGAAAACGGCTCCCGAGGGTTACAGCGTCATCGTAGCCCAACATCTTTGCGAGCCGATGAAGGTTGATTTCGATGCATGTTCGCCCCATGGAGAATGCCCCAACGTCAAGATGTCCGTGAGCCCGGTCCATGGTGATGTGGGCCTTAACGGCGGCACGGTTGTCTCCGACATAATCGACGCCTTCATGCGCCGCGCCGAGATCCATAACACCTACGCGTCAGGAGTCCCCTCCCGCTTTGATCCGGCCTCATCGGACTTCCCCGATCCCCTTCTCTACCCCGCAGAACTCAAGGCTGACGCAGACTTCTCCTCCTCCAAGGCGGAGTTCGTCTGCACTATCGCCGGCCACTACCACAATACTCTTGTCGGTCATAACGCCAAGTATCCCGCCCAGGTCGTCTACGTCAATGACGCCGCCTCCTGCCCGAGGATAATCAATGACGGAACGTCGGTATCCCAGTACTCCCCTCTCCCGAGGAACGCCGAAGGGCCTTCCCAGGACCTCATAACTGTCCTTTGCCTCGACAAGGTCAACCACCGCATCAACTTCGTCCGCGTCGGCGCCCACATTGACCTTCTCCTCGAGGACCATTCGCTCCTCTCGTATCCTTATTGATTTACTTCACAAGGGAAATAAGATACTGGCCGTACTGGTTCTTGAGCATCGGCTGGGCAAGACGGACAACGTCCTCTTCTGTGATCCAGCCGTTGTTGTAGGCTATTTCCTCGAGGCAGGCTATCTTCATACCGGTACGCTTCTCGAGGGTCTCGACGTAGTTGGAGGCCTCGGCGAGCGAATCATGGGTCCCGGTGTCGAGCCAGGCGAAGCCGCGGCCGAACACCTCGACCTTGAGCTCGCCACTTTCGAGGAACTCCTGGTTCACAGTGGTTATTTCAAGTTCGCCGCGTTTGGAAGGCTTGATGTGCGAGGCAATATCGACGACCTTGTTGGGATAGAAGTAGAGGCCTACGACGGCATAGTTTGACTTCGGGGACTCGGGCTTCTCCTCGATGGACAGACAGTTGCCGTCCCTGTCGAACTCGGCGACGCCGTAGCGCTCGGGGTCCTTGACCCAGTAGCCGAAGACGGTAGCCTTGTTCTCTTTCTCGACATTGGCTACGGCCTGCTTCAAGAGGCCTGTGAAGCCTGCGCCATGGAAGATGTTGTCTCCAAGGACAAGGCAGACGGAGTCGTCGCCGACGAAGTCCTTTCCGATTATGAAGGCCTGGGCCAGACCGTCGGGCGAGGGCTGCTCAGCGTATGTGAAGTTCACGCCGTAGTCTTCTCCGGTGCCCAGAAGACGGCGGAAGCCGGGAAGGTCGGCGGGAGTCGATATTATGAGGATGTCGCGGATGCCGGCCAGCATGAGGACGCTGATCGGATAGTAGACCATCGGTTTGTCGTAGATAGGAAGAAGCTGTTTGGAGACGCCTTTCGTTATCGGATAGAGGCGGGTACCGGAGCCGCCGGCGAGGACTATGCCTTTCATAATTGACTGTGTATGATTATATGCGCAAAGGTAGGGTAATTTGGCGTTAAAACAAGGGCATTAGTGTCAAGGATTGGGGAAGAAATGTTATATTTGTGGGAGAAAATCAATGGAGCGCACTATCCGGAATATATGTCTAGTTGTAGCCGGCCTTCTCGAGCACCTTGT
>JAKSJS010000175.1 GCA_024398155.1 Bacteroidales bacterium
CTGCAAAGGTTTCGTATGCCTCAACACGCCCCTGATCACAGCCTCCGACTGTGAGGGGGCAGGCCAGATGTTCCAGGTAACTACCCTCGACCTCAACCAGCCCCTCGAGAGGAACAAGAAGGGCGAGATCGACTACACCAAGGACTTCTTCGGGAAGATGTCCAGCCTTACGGTGTCCGGCCAGCTCGAAGGCGAGCTCGGCGCTACGGCCCTCGGTGAGATCTACACCTTCGGCCCTACTTTCCGCGCCGAGAACTCCAACACTCCCCGCCACCTTGCCGAGTTCTGGATGATAGAGCCCGAGATGGCCTTCTACGACATCAAGGACAACATGGACCTTGCCGAGGACTTCATCAAACACCTCGTCAAATATGCCCTCAAGAACTGCTACGACGATATCAAGTTCCTCAATGACAGATACGACGACACCCTTCTTGAAAGACTCGAGAGCGTTATCGGCACCGAGTTCGTAAGACTCGCCTACACCGACGGCATAAAGATCCTCGAAGAGGCTATCAAGAACGGCGTAGAGTTCGAGTATCCCGTATACTGGGGCGTCGACCTCCAGAGCGAGCACGAAAGATACCTCGTCGAGAAGCACTTCCAGAAGCCCGTTATCCTGACCGACTATCCCAAGGATATCAAAGCCTTCTACATGAAGCAGAACGAAGACGGCAAGACCGTCCGCGCCATGGACGTACTCTTCCCGAAGATTGGCGAGATCATCGGCGGATCCGAGAGGGAGGCTTCCCTCGAGAAACTCGAAGGCCGCATCAATGAGCTCCAGATGAGCCGCAAGAACCTCGAGTGGTACATCGACACCCGCCGCTTCGGAAGCTGCCCCCACAGCGGATTCGGCCTCGGTTTCGAGAGACTCCTCCTCTTCGTTACCGGCATGAGCAACATCCGTGACGTCATCCCCTTCCCCAGAACACCCAAAAACTGCGAATACTAATATGCTGGTAATCGGAATAGCCGGCGGCTCAGGCTGCGGCAAGACTACAGTCGTCAAGGCAATAACCCAAAGACTCGGGAACAAGAAGGTAGTTGTAATCCCCCAGGACTGCTACTACAAGGACTCCAGCGACCTCACCGACGAGGAGAAGAGGGTCCACAACTTCGACCATCCCGACGCAATCGAGTGGAGCCTTCTCTGCTCCCAGCTCAAGGACCTCAAGGAAGGGAAGAGCGTCGACCAGCCGATCTACTCCTTCATCTCCTGTTCCCGTTCGAAGACCGAGACTACCCGTGTGGAGCCTGCCGACGTAATAATAGTCGAAGGCATCCTTATCTTCACCTGTCCCGAACTCAGGGAGCAGCTTGACATCAAGATATTCGTTGATGCCGACGATGACGACCGTCTCATGAGGGTCATCGAACGCGACATTACCGAAAGAGGAAAGGATGTCCACTGGGTGATCGAGCGCTACAGCCGCAATGTGAAGCCCATGTACCTCCAGTTCATCGAGCCCTCCAAACGTTACGCCGACATAATAATCCCCCAGGGAGGCCACAACAAGGTAGCAGTCGACGTTATCGCAGCGACAATAGAAAAGAGCCTTTCCAGATAAGCCTAGATGAGACTTAACCGTGAAGACAAAGCAGGACTTTATGTAACCGCCATATTCCATCTGGCGGTTATTATAATTCTGCTCCTTGTCCAGATCGGAAGAGAGCTCGGCAAGGAGGACACCTTCGTCCTCGACTTCTCCAAACAGGAGGAGATCGAAAGGGAGGAAAAGGAGATGGCCTTCAAGGAGGATATCTCCAACCGCCTTGACGAACTCCTTAGGCAGGCTCCCAGCCAGCATGTCCGCAACATAGCCGTAGACGGCCTCTCCCAGCTCAAGGACGACCGCAATACCGATGCGTCAAAGCTCTACGAAGACGCGCGCAGGCTGGCCGAGGACCTGAAGGATCCCGGCCGCCAGAGCGCGATCGAGGAGGACGCCCGCGACGAGGCTGTCGAAGCCTGGAACCCCAACACCCCCTCCGACAAGAAAAGGGACTACAGCGGCCCCTCCGTGCTCTCCTACATACTCGAAGGCCGCAAGGCCAGCCATCTTGAAATCCCCGCATACCGCTGCTACGGCGGCGGTCAGGTCACCGTCATCATAACAGTGAACCCCCAGGGCACAGTCGTTAACGCGAAGATAATGGAAGACGTATCCTCGGCTGACCAGTGCCTCCGCAACTTTGCTACGAGAGCCGCGAGACTCTCGAAATTCTCTGCGACTACCGCAACCACCCAGAACCAGTTGGGCGAGATAACCTACGCGTTCATCGCCCAGTAAAATATCCCGACATGAACGTAGGTATACTCGGTGCAGGACATATCTCGGCAAAGGTTGTCCGCACGCTCAACCGTACTGAAGGCATCAATGTATATGCTGTAGCTTCGAGAAGTCTTGAAAAAGCCCTTGACTTCGCGAAAGAGCTGTCCATAGGGAAAGCCTACGGAAGCTATGAGGAACTGGTCATGGATCCCGAAGTGGACCTCGTATACGTAGCGACCCCCAATTCCCACCATTTCGCCCATGCCTCCATGGCAGTCAGAGCCGGCAAGGCCGTCCTCTGCGAGAAGGCCTTCACGGCGAACGCCCGCGAGGCCCGCGAGCTCGTAGCCCTCGCCCGGGAGAGGAAGGTCTATCTCGCTGAAGCGATTTGGACCCGCTACATGCCGATGCGCGAAAAGCTCATGGAAGTAATCGGGAGCGGCATCATAGGACGTCCAAGGACACTCACCTCGAGCCTCTGCTACCCGATGGAATCCAAGGAAAGGGTACTCCGCCCCGAACTCGGCGGCGGCACCCTCCTCGACCTCGGAGTGTATAACCTCAACCTCGCGAGAATGGTCTTCGGGACTGAAATCGCGAAGAAGGATTCGATAGTGATCAAGGGCGATACCGGAGTCGACATGTACGAATCCATAGTCCTCCAGTGGAAGGACGGGCAGGTGGCCAATCTCATCTCCGGAGCCTTCAGCCGCTGCAACCGCGAGGCTCTCATCACCGGAGAGGACGGCTATATAGTGATCGAGAACATGAATTCGATGGACGCCTTCCGCGTCTTCAAGAACTACACCCAGATAGCCGAATACAAGGCCGAAGGCCGTATCTCGGGCTATGAATACGAGTTCCTCGCCGCCGCCGAGGCAATAGAAAAGGGACTCACCGAGTCCCCTTACATGCCTCTTGACGAGACCGTAGCAATCATGGAGATGATGGACTCCTTCCGCAAGGAATGGGGAGTCGTCTTCCCCGCCGACTAGTTCTCTATTGCTGCCTTTATAGTAGTGTCTATCGGCAGATAGAGTA
>JAKSJS010000176.1 GCA_024398155.1 Bacteroidales bacterium
GCGGTGAGAACGTCAACATCCTCGTACTCGACACCGAGGTTTACTCCAACACCGGTGGACAGAGTTCCAAGGCTACCCCTGCCGGCGCTATCGCCAAGTTCGCCGCTTCCGGCAAGAAGGTACGCAAGAAAGACCTCGGCATGATGGCAATGAGCTACGGCTACGTATATGTCGCCCAGGTCGCCATGGGAGCCTCTCCCGCCCAGTTCCTGAACGCAATCAAGGAAGCTGAGGCTTATGACGGTCCTTCGCTCATCATCGCCTACGCTCCTTGTATCAACCACGGTCTCAAGGCCGGTATGGGTCTCAGCCAGAGAGAGGAGAAGCTCGCCGTAGAGTGCGGTTACTGGCATCTCTACCGCTTCAACCCCGCCCTCGAAGGCACTGACAAGAACCCCTTCACCCTCGACTCCAAGGAGCCCGACTGGACCAAGTTCCAGGACTTCCTCAAGGGCGAGGTACGCTTCGCTTCCCTCTACAAGATGTTCCCCGACAAGGCCGGTGAACTTCTCGAGAAGACCGAAGAATTCGCCAAAGTACGTCTCGAGACCTACAAGAGACTTGCGAAATAAACCATGCTGGACGATTTCCGACTGAAAGCGTTCATGGCTGTCGCCGGGACCGGGAGCTTCACGAAAGCCGCCCGGTCTCTCGGCGTGAGCCAGCCGGCGATAAGCCAGAACATCTCCGAACTTGAAAGACTGCTCGGAGGGTCCCTTTTCGAACGCGGACGCGGATCGTCCATCTCTCTTACGCCCAAGGGCGAAGAGTTCCTGCCCTACGCGCGCCAGATACTCTACTGGTACGAAGCCGCCTCCAACGTATTCGTCGAGGGAGCGACACGTGTCACTCCCCCGACGACCGTTGAAGTCGACGCTTCGACTAGTCTGGAAATAAGCGCCTCACAAGGTGATGTACACATAAAAATCCTCAAGAAATGAAAAAGATTCTCGTAATCAGCCTGGGACTGCTCTTCGGAGCCTCACTTCTTGCCCAGAATCCCCTTCCCGCCGACCCCGAAGTAAGGACCGGCAAGCTTGACAACGGACTTACCTATTATATCCGTCACAATGAGAATCCCGCCCAGAGGGCCGAGTTCTACCTCGCCACCAACGCCGGTGCGATCCAGGAAGCTCCCGACCAGGACGGTCTCGCCCACTTCCTCGAGCACATGTGCTTCAACGGCCTGAAGAACCTTCCCGGCAAGCAGATGCTCGAATATCTCCAGAAAATAGGAGCCTCGTTCGGAGCCAACATCAACGCCTCCACCGGCGTCGAGTCGACCCAGTACATGCTCAACAACATACCCGTCATCCGCGAAGGCATAATAGACACCTGCCTTCTCGTAATGCATGACTACTCCCACTTCGTGCTCTGCGAGCCCGAGGAGATCGACGCCGAGCGCGGCGTCATCCTCGAGGAGCGCAGGACCCGCAGGAATGCCTCATGGAGAATCTATGAGAAGTCCATGCCCTTCTACTACGGCGACACCAAGTATGCAGGATGTACCGTAATTGGAAGCGAGGAGAACCTCAAGACCTTCAAGCCCGAGAGCCTCGTCAGCTTCTACGAGACCTGGTACCGCCCTGACAACCAGGCCGTCATAGTAATCGGCGATGTCGACGTGGACCAGATCGAACAGAAGCTTAAAGCTCTCTTCTCCGACATCCCCGCCCCCGTCAACCCCAAGGCCAAGGACGTAATCGTCATTCCTGACAATGCCGAGCCCATCGTAGGTATCGTGACCGATCCCGAGTGTTCCAACAGCACGCTGAGCGTACTCTGGAAACACGAAAGGATGCCCGAGATCTACAACAACACCGATATGGCCTTCGTCACCGACATAGCCGAAGACCTTATCTCCATTGTAATGTCCGAGCGTTTCAACGACATCGCCCATGCTCCCGATGCTCCTTTCTTCGCCGCCAGCTTTGGCGTCGGCAAGCTCATCGAGACCTGTGAGCCCGCCTTCGGAGACATCAACTTCAAGGATGGCGGAGCCGTAAGAGCCCTTACAGCCTTCCTCCTCGAGATCGAGAAGATGAGAAGGTTCGGCTTTACCGACGAAGAAATCCAGAGAGCCAAGGACGCCCTCCTCGCCTCTTATGAGAAGAGCGCCGAGGCCGCCTCGACGAGGAAGAACTCCGAGTTCGTATATCCTCTTATCTACAACTTCTTCGACAACGAGCCCATAATGGACCCCAAGACCGCGAACGAGCTTGCCAAGCAGGTCTGCGCCATGCTGAACGCCGACATGCTCGGCCAGATGGCTTCCGCCCTCATCACCGATGAGAACCTCGTTGTAATCTGCACCTCTCCCGATAAGGAGGGTCTCGTTCCCACCGAAGCGGAGATACTCTCCGTCATAAAGGAGACCCGCGAGGCCGAGATCGAAGCCCCCAAGGGCGAAGAGGTCGCCAAGGAGCTCCTGAACCCCGCCAAACTCAAAGGCGGTAAGGTAAAGAAGACCGCCGAAGGACTTTACGGAGCCACCGAGTGGACCCTCAAGAACGGAGTCAAGGTCGTTGTCCTCCCTACCGAGTACAAGAACGACCAGATCCTTATCCGTCTCCGCATGGACGGCGGTTCGAGCCTTATCGAAGACAGCGACCTCTACAGCTTCGAGAACAACATCTGGACTCTCTGGAGGAACAACTGCGGTATTGCCGGCTTCTCTGCGACCCAGCTCTCAAAGATGCTCGCAGGCAAGAACTTCAGCATGGACAACTACATAAGCGACACCAACCACGGCATCTCCGGGAACTCCACTCCCAAGGACTTCGAGACCGCCCTCCAGTGTCTCTACCTCTGTTTCACCGACTCCCGCTTTGACGCGGACGAGTACAACCTCGGCATAGACCAGATAAGGAGCATGCTCCCCTCCCTCGAGACCAACCCCATGTTCCAGCTCCAGAAACGCGTCCTCAAGACAATGAACGGCGACAAGCCCCGCTGCTTCGCAATCGACTCGGACGTGCTCGACAAGGCCAGCATCGATAACGTCGAGAGAGTCTTCAACAAGACCCTTTACAAGGATGCCGCAGGCGCTGTAGTATATATAGTAGGTAAGGTCGATCCCGCCGAGATCAAGCCCATCGTCGAGAAGTACATCGGCTCCCTCCCCAAAGGCAAGAAGGCAAAATCCTTCATCATGAGGGATGACGACATCGTCAAGGGAGAGGTCATCGACCACTTCAACGTCCCGATGGAGACTGCTAAGACCACGGTACTCCACGTCTACAGCGCCGACCGTCCCTTCCCTCCGGAAGACACGGACATGCTCAACGCCTCCACGTACACCATC
>JAKSJS010000177.1 GCA_024398155.1 Bacteroidales bacterium
AAAAGACCCTATATCCTGGGAGACCAACGGATGTAACATAAATATCAGACTCGCGGAACTCGCTTCCGGACGCTCCGGCAGGGGCGTTTGGGCCCGTATAGAGGCCGGCGCGAAGGAGTACAGGAGGATGGCGGGCGCGCGCCTTGAGGACGGACCCTGCGACCCCGCCGTACTACTCGCATACGCCTATCCCGAGAGGGTCGCAAAGGCCCGTCCCGACGGCTGCGGCCACTTCATAATGGCGAGTGGTGAGCCTGTCCGCATCGATGTCTCCGATCCTATGAGCTCGTGCGACTGGATAGTCGCTCCGGCCGTCTCTACGAAGGCCGGAGGGGAGGGGAGAGTCTTCCTCGCCGCCGAGGCCGACCCGAAATCGCTTGGCTCCCTGATACGCGAACGGGATGTCCTTGGATGGGATTCCACCGAGGGAAGGGTTGTCGCCCGTCATGAGTGGAATATCGGCTGTCTTACAATAGATTCAAAGCCCTCTTCTATCGTAGCCCGTGAAGAAATTTGCTCAGTGATAGCCAAGGCTGCGCCGAAGGAAGGCCTTTCGATGTTCGACTTCTCCAATCCCAAGGTCGAGAATCTCCAGCGCCGGATAGCGGCGGTTTCCGCCTGGCATCCGGAGCTTGAAATCCCGGCCGTAGATACGGCCTCGATACTCGGGAAAGCCTCTGAATGGCTCCCTATGTTTATCGGAAGCGCTTCTTCAATACAATCTCTTAAAAAGATTGACTTGGAAGAAGTTATATGGTCGATAACCGGATATGGAAACCGACTTGAAATCGAGCGTCTTGCGCCTTCATCGGTAGTCGTTCCCACTGGTAGCGAGATACGTCTAGAGTACCGTGCCGGGGCGGACGCCCCTGTGCTCCGCGTGCGTCTCCAGGAGTGCTTCGGCCTTCTCGACACTCCCCGTGTCGACGGCGGCCGCCTCCCTGTCCTCATGGAACTGCTTTCCCCGGGATTCAAGCCTGTCCAGCTCACCTCCGACCTGAGGAGTTTCTGGTCCGGAACCTATTTCGAGGTCCGCAAGGAACTGAGGCGGCGCTATCCCAAACATTCATGGCCCGACGACCCTCTCGCCGCCGTTCCTGTCCGCGGACTTCCCCGAAAAAACAATTGCTAAAGGGCGATATTATTTGTACATTTGCCTGATAAACCCATAGTGATTATGAACAGCGCAAATGTACTTGAGATATTCAAGGAGATAACCAAGGTCCCCCGCGAATCCGGCCATGAAGAGAAGATCATAAAATGGCTCGAGGACTTCGCCAAAGCCCATGGTCTTGAGTGCAGGACCGACAAGGCAGGTAACGTTCTGATTATCAAGGAGGCCGACAAGGGCTACGAGAACGCCCCGACCATTATTCTCCAATCCCACAGCGATATGGTATGTGAGAAGAACTCCGGTTCCTCCCACGATTTCGAGAAGGATCCCATTCCCTTCATAATCGAAGACGGCTGGATGATAGCTCCCGAGACTACTCTCGGAGCCGACTGCGGCATCGGTATGGCCTGCGCCCTCGAGCTTGTCTCCGGGAAGACGCCTACCGGCCGTCTCGAGGCCCTCTTCACCGTCTCCGAGGAGACCGGACTCGACGGAGCGATGGCTCTCGAGGCCGGCTTCATGTCCGGAAACATCCTGATAAACCTCGACTCCGAGGATGAGGGTGAGATCTTCGTCGGTTGCGCCGGCGGACTCGACACTACCGCGAAATTCTCCTATAGGACCGAGCCTGTATGCTCCTGCCTCAAACAGGTCGGGATAAAGATCTCCGGTCTTCTCGGCGGCCATAGCGGAGACGACATCAACAAAGGCCATGCGACCGCCGTCCAGCGCCTCGGCTCGCTTCTCTACGACCTCGTCCCCGACGGCTACAAACTCCTCAGGATAGACGGCGGCAACAAGAGGAACGCTATCGCACGCGAAGCCTCCGCAGTTATCGCCCTTGACCCCGCAAAACTTGACGCAGTACGCGCCAAAGTAGGGGAGTTCGAAGCCAGAACAAAGGAAGAATACGGCAATGTCGAATGTAACATAAAAGTTGAACTTACTGAATGTAAGAAGGATATCACCGAAGCGATAGACGACTCGACAGCTCTCCGTCTTGTGACCTGTCTTACAGCCTGTCCCCATGGAGTCCTCGCGATGAGCCAGGAAATTCCGGGCTTTGTAGAGACTTCCACCAACCTCGCTTCCGTCAAGATGACCGAGCCCGGCATAATCCGCCTCGGTACTTCCCAGAGAAGCTGCGTGACCGCGGCGCGCCGTGCGGCCGGCCGCAAGGTCGAGGCAGCCTTCGTCGCCGTCGGAGCCGAGGTCCGTCACGAATCCGAGTATCCCGGCTGGGCCCCGGCCGCCGTCTCCGACGTCCGCGACCGCTTCGTCGCCTCCTACAGGAAGCTCTTCGGCTGCGACCCCGCCGTCAAGGCTATCCACGCCGGCCTCGAGTGCGGTCTCTTTACCGAAGTCTACCCCAACCTTGACATGGTGTCCGTAGGACCTACCCTCCGCGGTGTCCATGCCCCCGGCGAAAAACTTGATCTCAAGAGTCTTGACAAGTTTGTAGCTTTACTTGAAGATGTAATTGTTAATTATAAATAAATGACACAGATAGCTCCCTCAATCCTTGCTGCCGACTTCCTTAATCTCGGCAAAGATGTAGAAACAGTGAACAAGTACGCCGACCTCTTCCATCTCGACGTCATGGACGGTCGTCTCGTACCTAACATATCCTTTGGATTCCCCGTTGTCGAGGCTATAGCCAAGAAGGCCGAGGTCCCCATGGACGTCCACCTCATGATCACCCATCCTGAGTGCTATATCGAGCGTTTTGCCAAGACTGGCGCGAAGATGATCTCCTTCCATTATGAGGCAGTCCGCGATCCCGAACCCGTTCTCGGACTTGTAAAGGAGAATGGCTGCCTTGCCGGTCTCGCTATCAACCCTGACGTTCCCGTATCGAAGCTCTTCCCCTTCCTCTATGCCTGTGACTTCGTCCTCATAATGTCCGTGTTCGCCGGCTTCGGCGGCCAGAAATTCATTGAGACGACCTACGAGCGCGTAAAGGAGCTCAAGGCCGAGATCGACGCCCGCGGCCTCTCGACGAAGATCGAGGTCGACGGCGGAGTTTCGCCCGCCAATGCGAAGAAACTCGTCGAGTGCGGCGCCGAGATCCTCGTCGCCGGATCGGCCGTCTTCAAGGCCGAGGATCCCGCCGAGGTCATCGCAGCGATGAGATAGTATCCCACCCCCCCAATAAAAGATAAAAGTTATGATAAAGAT
>JAKSJS010000178.1 GCA_024398155.1 Bacteroidales bacterium
TGAAACGGGTCTTCGCAAAAATTGCGGCGCTGTCGGAAGCATCAGCGAGAGATATCTCGTTCTTCTCGAGGCCGAGGTTCGCGAGTATCTGCTTTGCGGAATTGTAGAGCTTGAGTCCTTCCTCGTTCTCTGTATTGAGAGCATCAAGGGAAAGGACGTCATCTCTCTTGAGAAGAAGGTCGGGGTCATTGAGGACGGAAGTGAGCCACTTTGCCGCGGCAATGATTTCGTCTACGAAGACTTTTCCGTCGCCGTCCGTATCGAGGAGGGCGAGAGTCTTCTCGTCATACTCAAGTCCCTTGACGGGGCAACTGAGGACGGTCCAGAGCTTTCTGTCGAGCTCGTCAAGATGGGCTATGTCTTCGCCCGAATCAATCTTGATTCTTGTAACTCCACCGATGGTGCAGTATTTCCATTCGTAATTGTTTGCCATATGATTCTAAAGGTAGATTAGTATCTGTTGAGGGGCATGCCGTTGGTCTTCATCCTTACCTGACGGCGGACCTCGGCGAGGACGGCCTCGTAGGCCTCGCGTCCTTCTTCGGTCTTGCCGGCTATGAGGTCAAGGTTGCGGGAAGCATTGCCGAGAACCTGGTCGATAAGGTCCACGATAGCCTCCATGTCCTTCTCGACGAATCCGCGGGAAGTGATGGCGGGAGTTCCGACGCGGATACCGGAGGTCTGGAAGGCGCTTCTGGTATCGAAGGGAACCATGTTCTTGTTGGCTGTGATCTCAGCCTTGACGAGTTCCTTCTCGGCGATCTTTCCGGATACATCGGGATATTTGGTGCGGAGGTCTATGAGCATGAGGTGGTTGTCAGTACCGCCGGAGACCACTTTGTAGCCGCGGTCCATGAAGGCCTTCGCCATAGCGGAAGCGTTGGCTTTGACCTGTTTCTGGTACTCGACGAACTCGGGCTGCATAGCCTCATAGAAGGCGACAGCCTTGGCAGCGATACAATGCTCGAGGGGACCGCCCTGGACACCGGGGAATACGCTGGAGTTGAGTATCTGGGACATCTTCTTTACGACGCCCTTGGGAGTGGTGAGGCCCCAGGGATTGTCGAAGTCCTTGCCGAGAAGGATGATACCGCCACGGGGACCGCGGAGGGTCTTGTGGGTCGTGGAGGTTACGATGTCGGCATACTTGACGGGGTTGTCGAGAAGGCCTGCGGCGATGAGGCCGGCAGTGTGGGCCATGTCTATCATGAGGAGGGCACCGACCTTGTCGGCGATTTCACGCATTCTCTTGTAGTCCCACTCGCGGGAGTAGGCGGAAGCGCCTCCGATTATAAGCTTGGGTTTGTATTCGAGAGCCTTCTTCTCCATGTCGTCATAGTCGATGTAGCCCGTCTCTTCGTTGAGACCGTAGCTGACGGCATTGTAGAGAATACCGGACATGTTGACGGGGGAACCATGGGTAAGGTGGCCGCCGTGGGAGAGGTCGAGACCCATCATCGTGTCGCCGGGCTTGAGGACGGCCATGAGGACAGCCATGTTGGCCTGGGCACCGGAGTGGGGCTGGACGTTGGCATACTCGCAACCGTAGATTTCCTTGAGGCGGTCGATGGCAAGCTGCTCGATATGGTCCACTACCTCGCATCCGCCATAGTAGCGGTTGCCGGGATAACCTTCAGCATACTTGTTGGTACAGATCGAGCCGAGGGCCTCGAGGACCTGGTCGGATACATAGTTTTCGCTGGCTATCAGTTCGATGCCGGCGCTTTGGCGTTCCTCTTCCTTGCGGATGAGGTTGAAGATTTGAAGATCCTGTTTCATCGTGTTAAAATGTTAAGCCTACAAATGTAGTCAAAGTTTCTTATCTTTGCAAAGCAAAAGACGCGTATGGAACAGGACAGAAAACTTTTGAACATCGAACTGGGAAGGGTTACGGCCGAAGAGTACAGGGCTCTCCCCTCCTCCGGCCTTGTGGTCGTTCTCGACAACATAAGGAGCGCCCACAACGTAGGCTCCGCCTTCCGCTCCTCCGACTCCTTCAAGATCGACAAGGTCTGTCTTTGCGGAATCTCCGCCGTCCCCCCTTCCCCCGAGCTCCACAAAACAGCTCTCGGGGCCGAGGATTCCGTCGCTTGGGAGCACTTTGACTCCACCCTCGAGGCGGTCGCGCGTCTCAAGGCCGAAGGCTATACTGTCGTAAGCCTCGAGCAGACTACTAAAAGCGTGTCCCTCAAGGATTTCCGTCCAAAAAAAGGAGTGCGCTACGCTCTGGTCGCCGGCAACGAAGTGGCCGGAGTCGACCAGGCTGTCGTGGACGCCTCTGACTTCTCTCTCGAGATCCCCCAGTTCGGCACCAAACACTCCCTCAACGTCTCTGTCGCCCTGGGCGTAGCGCTATGGCATTTCCGCCTTTTCCTGGACGCATAACCCTCTGATTTGAAAAAAATTTGCAGAGAGAAAAATTTGTCTTACCTTTGCAGTCCCTCGAAAAACCGGGGACAATACTGGAGAGTTGGCCGAGTGGTTTAAGGCGGCAGTCTTGAAAACTGTTGAGGTGAAAGCCTCCGGGGGTTCGAATCCCTCACTCTCCGCAAGAAAGCTTGAAAATCAAGCACTTAAGCGATTTACGCACAAATTTACGCACACAAAAGCGAAGTTTGTGCGTAATTTCTTTTTATTCTACCCCACTATTATCGTAGGAAACTGAAATCTATGAACGATGATTCTCGGATTGTTCGCGGCTCGTTCTTGGATGTAAATTAAAAAACACCCGCCCTGGAATAATTTCCACGGCGGATGCGTTGTAGTACAGAAGAACTCCTACATCATCACGTAGTCTTCTTCATAGATAGCCGTAAGTGCAAGATCTTCATTCAGGATGACACTTCTAACTCTTTCAGTTGAACCGTCTGACCACTCCTTGAAAGTGTAGGTGTAGTAGCTTCCGCCACTTGCACTCTTCTCAACTTCAGCAACAGCTTCGATGGTTACTGTCGTGCCCTTGTCATAAGTTCCTCCTCCCGATGGAGCAGGGACTATGTCGAATTCACTTTCAAGCGTCAGAGTGACCTTCTCAGTCTGCTGCTCATTTGACCCAGAGCCTTGCTCTGAGTCACTCCCAGCCGCGCTCCCAGAGTCGCTAGTTCCGGGAGTGGCCGGAGCATTCATCTAACCGAGCTTTACGGAAGCAAGCATCTCACCTGACTTCTCGCCTGTCTGGACATTCACGAAGAAATACTTCATGAAGATCTTAG
>JAKSJS010000179.1 GCA_024398155.1 Bacteroidales bacterium
GGGCTTGTAGTAGGAGAAGTTGCCGTCGAGGATCACTGCGTCATCCTCGTTGTTGCCGGCCCAGAGGGCGATAGCTGTATGGCGGCGGAGGCGTTTGACGACGGCGTAAATCTCTTCCTCGAGCTTCAGCTGGAACGCTGTGGACTGGGGATAGAAGCTGCATCCCATCGCGAAGTCCTGCCATACGAGGACGCCCTTCTCGGCGCAGAGGTCGAAGAACTCGTCGCTCTCGTAGACGCCGCCGCCCCAGCAGCGTATCATGTTGCAGTTGAGGTCTGTGACGAGATCCATAGTCCTCTCCATCCACTGGGGGTCACGGCTGTGGAAGGCGTCGAGCGGCGTCCAGTTGGAGCCGTGCATGTAGATGGGCTCGCCGTTGACTATGAAGCAGAACTTGCCGGGCTTGTCCTTGGAACTTACGTCGTCGCGCTCGAGAAGGATGGTCCTTATGCCGACTTTCTGGGTGTCGCTGTCGATTATAGAGCCGTCCCTTTTCGAGACGAGCTCGACGAGGCCCTCGTAAAGGGCAGGCTCGCCGTAGCCGCGGGGCCACCAGAGGTCGATGTCCTCGACATAGATGCGGACCCTTTCGGAGTACATCGCTATCGGCGCGGTCTTCTCGAAGGCGACCTTGCCGTTACGCGAGAGCTTAACATGGACGTCTACCGAGTCCTGCTGGTATTTCGGAGGGAGGGAGACCATGTAGTCCACCATCATGTGGGCGCTGCGGCTGGCCCTGTCTACACGTCCTGTCATCCAGTGGACATCCTCGAAGTGGACGGGGCCCTCGACGCGGAGGTCGACGCCCCTCCAGATGCCGGCGCTCACGATGCGCGGCATGATGTCCCAGCCGTATGTGTGGGGCGCGCGGCGCATGAAGACAGTCTCGGGACGCTGCCAGTTGTTGGAGAAGGCGGGCGGGAGCTGTTTCCTGCCCTCGATGACGCTCGAGCGGAGATAGACCTCGAGGGTGTTGTCCCCGCCGGCGGGGCTCAAGAAGTCCGTGACGTCGAAGCTGTGCTCTATCAGCATGTTCGCGGCGCTGCCGACATGCTCGCCGTTTATGTATATCTCGGCGAAGGTGTCGAGGCCTTCGAACTTGAGGATGACGCTGTCCTCTTCGCCGGACTCAGGCGTCGTGAAGTTCCTCGAGTAGCGCCACTGATACCCTTCGTAGGGGCGCAGGAGTTCGTAATTACCCCCGATCTCGGGCTCCGGAAGAAGTCCGGCAGCAACGAGGTCGAGCTCGACGTTTCCGGGGACTGTCGCTTCTACAGTAGAGTATTCAACGCCCTCCATCTCCTCAGGACCGGTAACGGCTACGCGCCCCTGGGGCCAGTAGTCGAGGGTCCATTTACCATCAAGATTTCCGGCGCTCATATTGGCGCCTGCGAGAATTGCTGCTAACAGAATCGAAAGTCCTTTTTTCATGTGTTTATGTGCTCGTAATGTGTATTTCTACAAATATAACTATCTTTGTCCCATAAAAGAAATCACGTTTACAATTATGGATAAGAAAAGTTATGCAATGGGTATGAGCGTAGCCCACAATATGCTCCAGTCCGGTGTCAAGGATATGAACATAGAGGATTTCGCAGCCGGTGCAAAGGCTATCCTCTCAGGTGAGAAACCCGCCGTCAGCTTCGAAGAGGCCGGCGCTATCCTCGACAAGTATTTCGCCGAGCTCGAGGCCGCCCAGAGGGCCGAGAAAGAGGCTATGGCCGCCGTCTACAAGACCGAAGGCGAGGCCTTCCTCGCAGCCAACGCCAAGAAAGAGGGCGTCAAGGTACTTCCTTCCGGTCTCCAGTACAAGGTCATCACCGAAGGAACCGGCAAGAAACCCAAAGCTACCTCCAAGGTTAAATGCCACTACGAGGGAACCCTCGTCGACGGCAAGAAGTTCGACAGCTCCTACGACCGCAACCAGCCCGCAGTCTTCGGCCTCAACCAGGTAATCGCCGGTTGGACAGAAGGCCTCCAGCTGATGGCCGAGGGCGCGAAGTATGAGCTCTACATCCCCTACAACCTCGGCTACGGAGCCCAGGGCGCCCACGGCGCCATCCCTCCCTATGCCGCCCTCATCTTCACCGTCGAGCTCCTCGAGGTCCTCTAGCAGCAGATAAGGAAATATTCTTACTTCATGAAAGCGATATGGGAGAATGCTTCCATATCGTTTTCTATTATCCAGTTGATGTAGGTCATGAACATCCAGGCTGTGAACTGATAGCCCGCGGCGTTCATATGACCGTACAGGAAATATTTGGAGCGGAAGTCCGGATCCTTATATGACGGGCCGTACTTTGCGATATCGAGGACGTAGAGGTTCTCGAAGATCTCGGGCAGTTTCCTGATGACAACGTTGTAGCTTTCCTCTGCATAGTCGTCCGGCATGGTAACGACGAAGAATTTCGCATCAGGCTGAAGGCTCTTAACCCTCTGGATGATCCCTGCATAATTGCCGATGAAAGTAGGCGCGTTCTTCGTGTAGTCTTCCGTGTCGATGTCCGCATAAGGGTCGCCTGCCGGAACTTTGCAGTGCTTGTCATTGCATCCCAGAGCGATTATGTAGGCCTGTTTGAGGTCTGCCTTGGCGTCGATGTTGCCGTTCCTGTTGGCGGGATGCTCCCAGAAATGTTCTATCCATCCGCTTGCAGTCTCACCGCCCTGGGAGTAGTTGTCGCCTTCTGTGCCGCAGGCTGCGCATATTCTTTGGCCCCATGAGTATTCAAAGATGTCGTCATAACCTCTGCCTCCATCCGAGCCGATGAATTCGTGCTCTCCGCTGCATAGGGAGTCTCCGATGAAGCCCCAGCGGTGGATAATGGTGCACAATCCCGGATCCTGGGATATCGTTGCAATCGGGTTGCCTTTGTCTTTCTTTGCCGCAAGAGAGACTGCCGCGACAATAAGCACAAGAACTGTTGTCAGTATCCTTTTCATTTCTGATATGGTTTTGATCTTTGTGTACTAAGATATGCAAATATAACTTTTTTCTGATTGCCATGCGCAGACTTTCGCTCATCCCTCCCAGCCTGGCGGCTGAGCCACTCCCTCTGACGTTTCGAGGCCAACGATATCATTCCGACACCTTCTGAACTGCTTGATAAGTATAAAGAGCGTATTGGTGGAATTATCCCTAAAAAACCAAAAGCCAAGAAGGAGGACACTGCCTTACCCCCGATAAATCTATTTAAATGCTTCGATGAATT
>JAKSJS010000018.1 GCA_024398155.1 Bacteroidales bacterium
TGAGAAGAACATCATCAAGCTCAACGTACGTATCGCGACTCCTCCTTTCGACAGGACTCAGCCCAGAGGCGTATTCAAGTGTCTCCCCGTCAATCCGGGTGTCGCTTCCTCCTACGTCTTCAGCCGCAAGCCCGGCGACAAGGTCATCATCAGCGGTCCTTACGGCGAGTTCCTCCTTCCCGAGAACGATCCCAAGGACATCGAATACATCTTCGTCGGTGGTGGTGCCGGTATGGCTCCCCTCAGAAGCCACATCATGGAGCTCTTCAAAACCCTCAGGACAGACCGCAAGGTCAAGTTCTTCTATGGTGCGAGAAGTCTCCAGGAAGCCTTCTACCTCGAGGATTTCGCCGAGATCGAACGCGAGTTCCCCAACTTCGAGTTCCATCTTGCGCTTGACCGTCCCGATCCCGCAGCTGACGAGGCCGGCGTAAAATACACTGCCGGATTCGTCCACAATGTAATGTACGAGACCTACCTCAAACAGCATGAAGCTCCCGAGGACATCAAGTACTTCATGTGCGGTCCTCCTATGATGGTATCCTCTGTGAACAACCTCCTCGACTCTCTCGGAGTTGCTCCTGAGAACATCCTCTACGATAACTTCGGCGCGTAAATCCCCGCTGACCACAATAAGAAGAATGCAGGAAAAGTTCGATTTTCCTGCATTTTTTTTGTTGTATCAAAGAAAAAGAAAAACCTCAACTATCTTTTTTTGATTTCGATTGGGCTTGGAAGAGGGCTGGGTAGATTTGCGCAAAGAAAACAATTGTGTAGAAATGTCGAAAGAAGCGCAAACCAGGAAAAGGGGGCCCTCGCCCAAAGGGCATTCTGCCCGCGGCCTCCGGCCTCGCCGGGATGGCGAAAGAAATTGTCGTGCCGAATCTGAAGGGTTCTCCCGAAGAGGGCTTTATGTTCCGGAATCTCTGATACGGCTTGTTAATCTTGTTATATCGGGAACGTCTTGTTACTTGCTTACATGCTTTTCCGTTTGTGCTTGTTCCGACGGAATACTGGGCGGCGATACCGGTTCTCCGCTTTCCGTCACTCTCGACGTCGGGATGACGACGAAACAGGAAGGAAACGGAGACCGTGCCGCCTATGTATTCGTATTCGAGGACGACAGGTACGGGAGACTGGACACATGGCAGAGGGTCAGTGCCGGCGGGCTTGTGACGCTTGCGGCGACGGGCGGCCCGAAAAAGGTCGCCGCCGTCTCCGGAGCCGCCCTGGACGAGGACAACTGGTACTGGATAGAATCATGGGACAATATGATGGCAAGAAAGATAAGCCTTGCGGAGGAATCGTCGGACAATATGGTCCGGAGCGGGAAATGTTCCATGTCCGGAGACGTCGACAAGAAGGGGTCGATATATATGAAACCATGCTGCGCGAAGGTGCGGCTGAGGACTTTGTGTGTGGACTTCCTCGGACGCCCGTACGAGAATTCCACCCTTGAAAACCCGAGGGTATACCTTATTAATGTAAATGGAGAAGCGGCGATATTCGATGAAGGTCCGGTCGTCCCCGGATGTTACCTCAACTTCTCGAGGCTCGAGAGGAACGACCTCGAGTCGATGAAGGACCCATCCCTTATTTACAAGGAACTGCCTTCCGACCTGGGAGTGCTTCCACAGGAAGTCAGGGCCGACTTCTACTGCTATCCAAACTCGATTGCTGAAGAGAGCCTCGGCAGGTCCTTCACCCGTCTTGTAATCGAGGGCATGGTCGACGGCAGGACGTATTACTGGCCGATCAACATAACCGGGATAGAACGCGACAGATGCTACAGTTTCGATGTCGCGATAACGAGGACCGGATCCGACGACCCGGATGTCCCCGTAACGTTCGGGGAAGTACGCGTTAACTCGACTGTAGAGGATTGGGAGAAAACTGACGACAAGATAGAACGATTCTGATGATGGAAAGGAAAATGGAAATAACAGCCCTCCTGCCGGTCTGGGCGGCAATATGCGCCGTCCTTGCAGGAGGATGCGCAAAGGACGGCTCCGAGGCCGCTGCGGTTGGGAATGTAAAGGTGGAAATCGAGCTCCGAAGTCCCTCTGTCGTCAAATCCTCCTACACTCCCGACGAGGATAAGATAAGCGACCTCAACGTATTTTTCTTCTCCTCGGAAGAGGGCTCCGGGGACGAGCCCTGTCTCGAAGAGAGGGTCTACGTACGTTCAGCCGGTCTCAGCCGGACCGGCAACGTATACTCCTTCCATACAAAGCTCCTCTCCGGAAAGCCCTACGACATATATGTCGCAGCCAATCTGGGGTATGAGATGAGCGGGGTCAGGACGCTCAAGGAACTCAAGTCCTACCGCTTCCACCTTGCCTACCCCGACGAGTTGAGAAGCGGGATCCCTATGAGCGGCTATATCCGCAGCGCAGTCGCCGGGGAGGACGAGTGGGGTGAATCCGTATTCAGGGTCAGCCTCAGGAGGCTCATGTCGAAGGTGTCGCTGTCCATCGACCGCTCCCTCTTCGGGAAAGGATTCGAGTACAACGTAAAGTCCGTCAAGATATGCGGGAGCCCCAGAAGCGCTCTGCTGTTCGGATCGGGAGGAGCGTCGTCGAGGGAGGATTTCTTCGCCTCCGGCTATACGAAATCCGACTCCGACGCCGCCGTCCTCAATACCCGTGACGGGACCGGACGGAGCGGAGAGACAACCCTTTACTGCCTCGAGAACATCCAGGACGGCTCCGACACGACTTTATGCTCATATATGGAGATTGAAGCCGAATACAAGTCCGACACCCTCCGGTCCCTGGGCGGCAACAGTCTCATATACCGCTTCTATCTCGGAAGTGAAAAAGAGCCCTATATACTGAGGCGCAACCATGAGTACAAGGTCACTGTAATGCCGGTAGGAAGAGGCCTCGGAGGCAACGGATGGAGGGTGGATACGGAAAACCTCGATCCCTATAACGACATCTACTACCATTTCTACCCGGCGAACTACATAGAATGCCGTATCGGCGACAAAGTCCACGTATGGTGCGACTACTCCCCTCCCTATGCGAAACTCGTAATCGACCACGACCTCCTCGAAGAGAGTGTCGGGTCGGGCATATGGACGTACGAGATAGACGAAGACGGCCGCGGAGTGACCTTCGACATGAAAAGCGGCGGCATGGGGCTCTGCGTCTTCGACGTCTACGAGCCCGTGAACGACGGCTCCCTCTGCGTCATAATGTGCGAGCCATAACTATCTCCAGAGGCTTGAATACACATCGCATGCTTTTGCGTTTCAAAAATATATTTTGCATTACGGAACATTGTTCATATATTTGCCCCATGAGGATCTTTACAGAGCAGAAATTGAAGGAATATATAGCCGAACGCCCAGAGACAAGGATTGCCCTCCAGGAATGGGCATCGATTGTCAAGAGGAGCGAGTGGAAATGTTTTGCCGACGTAAAGACGACCTTCAGAAGCGTCGACAATGTCGGCAACCAGCACTATGTATTCAACATCATGGGCAACCATTTCCGCCTGGTCGTCGTGATAAAGTTCACTATACATTTTGTATACATACGCTTTATCGGCACTCATGAAGAATACGAAAGAATCGACTGTAAAAACATATAGAGCAATGACAAGGATAACACGCAAGGAACAATATGACTGGGCTGTATCAAGAGTGGAGGAACTGCTTCCACTCGTCAGCGACGTGACTCCCGAGAACGACCCGGCGAGTATCGAGCTTGAACTTCTGTCAAGCCTCGTAGCTGATTACTCCGAAGAGAATTTCTCTATCGGGGAGCCCTCTTTGTGCGACATCATGAAACTTCGCATGTATGAGATGGGACTGACCCAGAAAAGCCTTGCGGAACTTATCGGCGTAAGCCCCTCGAGAATAAGTGATTTCTTTTCCGGGCGAGCCGAACCGACCCTGTCAGTCGCCCGACGGATAAGCAAGTGTCTCAAGATAGACGCCTCGATAGTGTTGGGAGCCGGAGCCCTCTAGAGCCTGATCAAAGAAAAACGTTTGTTTAACAGTTAGTAAAAATAGCGTACCTTTACGGAAACAATTCGAGAAACGTATGATAATCCTGCTGATAGCCCTGGTGTTTATCCTGCTTAGGAAATCCAGACGGCTTGGTTGCAATCCCGAATACCTTTCCAGGACCGAGACAGACTCCTGGAAGGGTTTCTTTGCCGTCATCATACTGTTCTCCCACATGCTGAGCTGCCTCAAGGGGCTCTCCAACCCGTTCGACACGTCTTTCACCTACATCATCCGCCAGATCGGCCAGATGATGGTCGTGCCCTTCCTCTTCTTCTCCGGCTACGGCATAATGGAGTCCTACAAGAACAAGGAAGGCTACCGGGACACTTTCCTGAAGAGGCGTTTCCTACCGGTCCTCCTCCATTTTGAAATCGCGGTCGCTCTCTTCCTTGTCCTTGACTTATCCCTCAGTGAACACTTTCCAGTACGAAACTACATCCTATGCTGGACCGGATGGGAGAGCATAGGCAACTCGAACTGGTTTGTCTTCGACATACTTATGCTCTATCTGATAAGTTTCGCCGCCTTCCACGCCTCGGGCAGGAGCCCCATGAAGGTCGCGATTGTCTCCGCGATACTGACTCTCTCGCTATGGGCGGTCCTCAGATACGGCTTCCCCGACAAAGGGGCCCACTGGCACAACACTCTATGGACCTTCCCTCTCGGAATGGTGTATTCGCTGTATAAATCGAAGATTGAGACTCTCCTCGCAATTGAGGACCGGGCGCCGAGGAACATCACCTGGACGATCCTCGGGCTTCTGCTGCTCTTCGTGATATGCTCGATGGGACGCAGCAGTTCCTTCATCTACAACTTCAAGAGCTGTTTCTTCGCCCTCTTCATAGTCGCCCTGTCCATGAGGCTCCGGATCGGCAACAAGGCTCTTGTTTGGCTCGGGAAGAACTGCTTCTCCATTTACATCCTCCAAAGGCTCCCGATGAACTTCCTGTCCCATTTCGGGATGAACATATACAATCCCTACCTGTTCGCGGCGATCTCGATAGTCTCGACCCTGCTGCTTGCATGGGGCTTCACACTCCTCACCAACCTTCTAGACCGACATGTCCTCAAAGTCAAATAAGAATCCTTACAACAAGTTAAGATACAGGGCGTTCATCATTCCACGGGCCAGGGCGCTCCAGAAAAGGCGTAACGCGGAAGTCCGCGAGGCCGGCAGGGCGGCGGTGGCCGAGATCGTCTCAAGCCTCTCCATGTGGAGGCTCGAGCGCGTATTCCGGATCATGGAATCCATCCCGGAGAGGTTCGATCCGGCGGTCGTACTGATTCCCTTCGCCTCATATAGCCCGGAAGAGCAGCAGAAGGACATGGCAAAGGCCCGCGAATACTTCGCCGGAACCGGCATGAAAGTCCTCGAGGCTGACTCCTTCAAGGACTTCGACCCCGACATCGTCTTCTATCCCCAGTTCTACAGGCGTCCCTATGCCAAGGGGCTCAATCCGGCCGACAACGAGAACCGGCTCCTCTGCTACTCGCCCTACGGCATAATGCTCATAGACGAGCCATGGCAATACAACCACCGTCTCCACAACGTCGCATGGAAGCTCTACCTCCAGAGCGGCTACTACAAGGGAGTCGCACAGAAGCTGTCGTTCAACAAAGGAGCGAACGCCGTCATCGTCGGAGAAGCCGACTATGACGAGTTCGCCGGGAAGTCCTCGAAAGACGTCTGGAAGCCCCAGGAGACCCCGAAGAAACGGGTAATCTGGGCCCCGCACCACAGTTTCGGCGAAGCGAACAGGCTCGGACGGGACAGTTTCCTGTGGACCGCTGAAGAAATGAAGCGGATAGCTGCAGAATACTCCGACAGGGTCCAGTTTGCCTTCAAGCCCCATCCGAGGCTGTTCTCCGAACTCTGCAAGCGCGAGGACTGGGGCGTGAAAAGGGCAAAGGCGTTCTACGACTTCTGGGCTGAAAGCCCCAACACCCAATACGACAACGAATGGTTCGTCGACCTCTTCAAAGGTTCGGACGCCATGATCCACGACTGCAACTCCTTCATCGCGGAGTACATGTATACAGCAAAACCGGTCCTGTTCCTTACAAGGAACATCGGAAAGGTACGCTCGGGCCTCAACGCCATAGGCAACAAGGCCCTCGACGCGAGCTTCATCGGTGACTCGCCGGAATCAGTAAGGGAGTTCCTCGACAGTCTTCTATGCGGCGCCATGGATACGAAAAAGGAGCTTCGTGAAGGTTTCAGGAAAGAGTTCCTCTCCCCCGCGAACGCCGAAGGCTTCGCAGGCGGAGTGGTCGAGGATATAAGAAGAAGTCTCTGGGATTAGATACGGTGTCCGCTTCTCAATATGGCGAAGCGGGCCTTCAGCGCATTAAGGCGTTCGAATTTACGGGCCATCCTTATGAACTCGGGGTGGCGTCCCCTCTTTACGAGCTCCTCCTGGAGGACCTTGAGCGTACGTACCCGGTTCTGATATCCGGCCGTATCGATGGAATGGATAGCTGACTCCCTCCTCGAGACTATGAAGTAGCATACGTCGCTTATGCAATAGAACTCCTTGAGATATGAGAACATCATGAAGCTGAAAGCCTGGTCCTCGCTGTGATAGGACCAGCCAAAGAACTTAAGGCCGTTCTCCATCAGGAAACTGCGTCTAATAAGCTTCAGGCAGACAGAGTTCCAGCCTGTATTGTAGAATTTCCTCAGCGAAGAAGGGAGAGGATACAGTCCCTCCTTGTTGAAGCGTTTCTTCGATTCATGTATCCTGCCGTCCACGACCTTGCAGAAATTGTACTGGACAAGGTCCACTGAATGGTCGCGGGCTGCTTTCAAGGCGAGTTCACAGGTATTGGGCGCAATCCAGTCATCGCTGTCAATAAAGGAAACGAACTCGCCCCTGGCGGCCTCCAGGCCGGCATTCCGGGCCGAGCTCACTCCCCCGTTCTCCTTATGGATGACCCTTACACGGGGATCCTTTGCAGCAAAGGAATCAAGGATCTCACCGCTGCGGTCCTTCGAGCCGTCATCCACGAGAATAAGCTCGATGTCGGCATGGGTCTGGCCGAGGATGGTCGTTATGCACCTTGCCACATAGCGCTCTGTATTATAGACCGGAACTATGAATGAAACATCTATCATATCTCGAATCGGGATTTGGAGGGGAACTTCTTTCGGAATGAGTCGAGGAGAGTCTTTCTCATGTAGACATATCTCTCATCGGACATATTGACGTCGTTTATGCAGACGAACCTTCTGTCGGGATTCATAAGGAACTCGCATATCTGGTCCAAGCCGGCAGTCGCCAGCGAAAAATGACGGTTTGACTGGCGGCGGGGCAGCGCAAGACCACGGTAGTACATGTAGTCAGTAAAGATGTACTGGTTCACGTTCTTCTCCTCGCGGGTGGGGGTAATTGACTCCAATATGGCTTTTTCCTCCTTTCTGTAAAGACGCTCACAGATTGATTTCAGCATCGGGGAGCAGGTGTGCTGGGGCCGGCGGAAGAAGCCCGAGGGCTTCATGCCGGCTGCGCGCCTTGCGAGTGCATCGGAATTCTTCGTGTGCTTGCGGAAGAGATTGAATGCTGAGAACCGCATGATGGCCGGCTTCGCGCATATCTTCCCCTCGACGAAGAAATCCTCTGGCGAGCAGGGAGCTACCGGATAGATGTCATCGTTGAAATATATGTACTCCTCGTCAAGTCCGGGTATACGGTGGAGGAACATCTCTATCGTGGCGGAATTGAAGGTCGGAAGATATTCCGCAGGGATTATGTCGCGGTGGAGGACTATCTTAAGGTCTGTCCCGACGGCCCACGAAGGCACCTGGGACTCGGAGGAGACGACGAGGTAGACATTTCTCACGAAGGGCATATACCTGTCTATGCCGCGGAAAAGGTAGCGGAGGGTTCCCCAGTCGCGGAATCTTTTGACATTGACCGGTTCTCCTACATTCTCGGCATACGCCTTCTGCCATTCGGGATCAAGACCGTTTACATATGTAAGTACGATGTCCATATTGTTATCTCAGATATCTGGCTGTATAGGTCCGGCCTTCCTTGACAAGGTCCTCCGGAGTCCCGGCAAATACGACTTCTCCTCCCCTGTCGCCTGCGTCTGGACCGAGGTCGATGACCCAGTCGGCGGAGCGGATGACGTCGGGATTATGCTCGACGACGACTATCGTGTGACCCTTTGCAAGGAGGGCGTCGAAGGAGGCGAGGAGTTTCTCCACATCATAGAAATGAAGACCGGTGGTCGGTTCGTCGAAGATGAAGAGTATCCTGTTCTTCTTTGTCGAGTTCTCATTGTCCTCGCCCATGAGAAGGAAGCTTGCAAGCTTGAGGCGCTGGCTCTCGCCGCCGGAGAAGGTCGAGTTCGACTGGCCGAGCTTGATATAGGAGAGGCCGACATCGACAAGGGGCCTCAGGCGGCGGGCGATCCTCTTTGCGGTAGGGTCGTTCTTGGAGCCGAAGAAGTCGATGGCCTCGCTGACGCTCATGCCGAGGATGTCGTCGACATTCATGCCCTCATAGCGGACTTCGAGGATATCCGGTTTGAAACGTTTTCCCGAACATGCCTCGCACTCCATCGTGACGTCGGACATGAACTGCATGCCTATCTTGACGACACCGTCTCCCTGACACTCGGGGCATCTTCCGCCGTCGGTGTTGAAGGAGAAGAAGGAAGGGGTATAGCCGTTGAGCTTGGCGTACTGCTGCTCGCTGAGGAGCTTCCTTATGTCGTCATATATCTTGAGGGCGGTCACTGCATTGGAGCGGCTTGACTTGCCGAGCGGTGACTGGTCCACGTACTCGACACGGGTTATCCTGTCGAGGGAGCCTTCAAGGCCGCGGAACGTGCCGGGAAGGGCTCCCGTCTCATTGATGCGGCGGAAAAGGGCGGGATAGAGGATGTCGCCTACGAGCGAGGACTTGCCCGATCCGGAAACTCCCGTGACGACGGTCATCACGCCGAGAGGGAAACGTACGTTCACGTCCTTGAGGTTGTGCTCCATTGCGCCCTTGACCTCGATGGAATAGGTCCAGGGGCGTTTTTTCCGGACATAACGCTTCCGGCGGCCGGCCAGATAATCGAGGGTCAGGGACTCCCCCGCCTCTTCCTTCAGGCCCTCTTCGAGAGTTCCTTTGTAGACGATCTTTCCTCCGGCAGTACCGGCGCGGGGGCCCATGTCTATGAGCACGTCGGCGGCCTTCATTATCTCTTCGTCATGCTCGACGACTACGACGGTGTTGCCTATGTCACGCAGGCGTTTGAGGACGGAGATCAGGCGTTCGGTATCGCGGGGATGGAGGCCGATCGAAGGCTCGTCGAGGATATAGAGGGATCCCACGAGGGAGCTTCCAAGGGCTGTGACGAGGTTGATCCTCTGGCTCTCACCTCCGGAAAGTGTATTGGAAGGACGGGCTAGGGTAAGATAGTCCAGGCCCACATCGCTGATGCAGGCGAGACGGCTCCTTATTTCGGAGAACGCCTTTCCGGCTATCTCCATCTCCCAGTCCTCGAGTACGACATTGTCGATCCATACAATCAGGTCACGGACGGGCATGTCCATGAGTTCGGCTATCGTCTTGCCGGCGACCTTGACGTATAGCGCTTCCGGGCGCAGACGGCTGCCGCCACATGAGTGGCAGACCGTCTTGCCGCTGAAGCGGCTTAGCATGTACTTGTACTGTATCTTGTAACGGTTGGACTCGACCCAGCGGAAGAACTCGTCGAGACCGACTATCATATCCTCTTCTTTCTCAGCGGGCACTCCCTTCCATATCTTGTCCTTCACTTCCTTGGTCAGGTTGCACCAGGGAGTGAAGATGGGGATACCGTATTTCGAGGAGTTCTTTATCACCTGCTCCCTGAACCATCCCATCTTGTCGCCTCTCCAGGGGGCTATGGCCCCGTCATAGATGCTCATCGACTGGTCAGGCACGACAAGGTCCTCGGATATGCCGACAGTCTTGCCGTATCCGCCGCACTCGGGACAGGCCCCGAGAGGGCTGTTGAAGGAGAAGAGGAACTCCGTCGGCTCCTCGAAGCTTATGCCGTCCGCCTCGAAGCGGTTGGAGAACTCAGTTCTCTCATCGTCCTTCACAACTACAAGCGAGCCGTTACCGCGGGCGAAGGCAATCGCTATGGAGGAAAGGAGACGGTCATTGTCGAAGTCCTCGGGAACGGGAAGCTTGTAACGGTCAACCATCAGCAGGAGCTCGGAGGGAAAATCATCCGTCTCTGCTCCTTTCATGAGGTCCTCTGTACGGAGCATGCGGCCTTCGGACCAGAAACGGGAGAAGCCGTCAGCGGAAAGCGAAAGAAGAAGCCCTACCTTGTCCTCAGAAGCGGCCCATCCGGGATCGGCAAGAAGGTAGGCCGTACGGCCCTTGCCGTCAAGGATATGGCGGGCGACGTCGCGTTCCGTATGGCGTTTCACTTCCACTCCGGAAACAGGAGAATAGGTGCGGCCGATACGGGCGAATATGACGCGGAGATAGTCGTATATCTCAGTAGTCGTGCCGACTGTCGAGCGGACGTTCCTGACACTGACTTTCTGTTCGATCGCTATTGCGGGAGGGATGCCCTCTATCGACTCGACCTCGGGCTTTTTCATGCGGCCGAGGAACTGGCGGGCATAGGACGAAAGGCTTTCGGCAAAACGCCTCTGGCCTTCGGCATACATGGTATCGAACACGAGGGAGGACTTTCCGGAACCGGAAACACCGGTAATCGCAACGGACTTTCCGCGGGGTATATCCACGGAAAGTTCCTTGAGGTTGTTGACCGTTGCCTTGCGGATAACTATGTTTCCTTCAGCCTCCTGCATGGTACGAATGTTAGAATCCGAAGATCTCTTCGAGGGAAACCACCTTGACGGGACCGAGGGTGGAGAGATAGTCCGTATCAAGGTTCTTGATGTCGCCGAGGATCATGTATGTGTACGCACGGTCCTTGACCCACTGCTGCTGGGTTGCCTTGACATCCTCGAGTGTCATGTCCTTCACGCCTTCGAATATCTGTTTGTCAAGGGGAGCGTCGATACCGAGCTCACGGCATCTGCGATATGCACTGAGGACGTCGTAACCGACAGTCCTCTGGGTGCGGAGACGGCCGATGAGGGCTTCCTTCGCGATAGTGAAGGCGGCCTCGGACTCGGGCATGTTGTTGATAATGTCGTCGAAGGCCTCGATGGCCTGGCGCATCTTGTCGTTCTGGGTCGCGATGAAGGCGATATAGCGGTAGTTGTCTGCCTTGTAGGAAGGAGAATAGAGGTTTGCCCAGGCGCTGTAGGCAAGGCCGCGGGCCTCACGCATCTCCTGGAATACTATAGTGTTCATGCCGCCTCCGAAGTACTCGTTGTAGAGGGAGAGGGCGGGAGCCGACGCGGCGTCGAAATTCTCGCCGCGGTTGGAATACTGGTAGTAGTATATCTGGTTGGCGTCATACTGGGCCATTACGACGCTGTTTTCGGGAGTCTGGAGAGAAGAGGGGTAGGTCTTCTCGAGGGGCTCCAGACCGCTGTTTATCTCATGGCCGGCCTTGAGAGCAGCCTTGAGCTGGGATTCGCTCATGGGACCGTAGTAGAGGACTTCATGCTCATAGCCGAAGAGTTCCTTCACGGCGGCGAGGAGCTCCTCGGAGGTCATCGCGGCGAGCTTGTCGTTAGGGATCACGCTCTTTTTGATGAAGTCGGCACCGTAGACTGCATATCTCTGGAGAGCGCTGGCGCAGGACCTCTGGCTGAGTTTCGTGTCCCTTCTGTATTTGAAGAGGTCCTCCTTGCATGCAGCAAGGATATCCTCGTCGGCGACAGCATTGAGTGCGAGGTTCTCGGCAATTTCAAGAGCCTCGGGAATATTCTCGCCGAGACCGCTTACCGAGAAGGTCGTCTGGTTTCCGCTGACGCTGAGGGAGAACGAGCATGCAAGTTCATACATGCGGACCGCGATTTCCTCGGCGCTCATATCCTCAGTCCCGAGGTAAGGCAGATAGTCTTCGGCGAGGGAGAGGGCGGGAGTTGTCTCATAGCCCTTGTTGAAGACGAAGCTGAGCTCAGCGATGTCATTGAGTTCGTTCTTCTTGTAGAGGACATCGATTCCGGGAGCAAGCTGGAACTTGGACATATCCTTCTTGAAATCGACATATACGGGTTCTATGGGTTTCACAGCCGAATTCTGGATTTCAGTGAGGAAGGCGCTCTGTTTGTCGCGGTTAGTAGCGATAGGAGTGATCTTGGGAGCGGATATCTTCTGGACATCCTTGTCCTCGCCCATCCTCTTGTAGACGACGGCATAGTTCTCGCCGCCGAGGTACTGGCCGGCCCAGGCAACGATGTCGTCCTTGGTGATTTCGCTGTAGCGCTCGATATCACGGCAGGCATCCTCCCACTCGACACCGTTGATGAAGGCATCGACATATTGGACCGCACGGGAGCTGTTGCTCTCGAGCTCCTGCATCTTCTGAAGCCTGATGTTGTTGATGGTCGCTTCTATGAGGGCCTCGTCGAAATCGCCGCTGCGGAGCTTGGCGATTTCCTCGAGGGCTATGTCGCGGAGCTCCTCAAGGGTCTGGCCGGCTTTGGGGCGGCCCATTACGAGGAAGCTGCTGTAGTCGGGCTGGACGCTGGAGCCGGCATAGAGCATGAGGGCTTTCTGGGCCTGGATTACGTCGAGGTCGATCAGGCCGGCCTGGCCGTTGTAGAGGATCGAGCCGGCAATCTCGGCAATCGCAGAGGACTTGAGGTCAGCGGCACCGGGAAGGGGCCAGGCAAGGGCGAGGTTCTCGGCCTCAAGGCCGTAGACCTCACGCACGATGGGCTCGGTTATGGGAGCCTCGGGCTCATACTCGAGGACGGGGATCGAAGGGTTGGGCTCCCAGTCGCCGAAGTATTTCTCGATCGTGGCAACCATCTCGTCGGGGTCGAAATCACCCGAGAGACAGATGCGGATGTTGTTGGGAACGTAATACTGGTCGTGATAGTTCTTTACATTGGTGATCGAAGGATTCTTGAGGTGCTCCTGGAATCCGAGCACGTCATGCATTCCATAAGGATGGTGAGGGAAGAGGGCATTGTCGATAGCCTGCCACATCTTGCGGGAATCCTGGGTGAGGGACATGTTCTTCTCCTCATAGATGGTCTCAAGCTCGGTGTGGAATCCGCGGATTACGGTATTGCGGAAACGGTCGGCCTGGATCTTCGCCCAATTGTCTATCTGGTTGGAGGGGATGTCCTCGGTATATACAGTCTCGTCGGAGGAGGTCCAGGCGTTGGTTCCGTCGGCTCCTATGAAGGACATGAGCTTGTCATACTCGTTGGGGATGGATATTTCGGAAGCCCTGTAGCTGATTTCGTCAATCTGTCTGTAGATCTCGGCGCGGGCAGCCTCGTCAGCAGTCCTGCGGTACACCTCGAAAAGAGCCTCGATAGAGTCGAGAAGGGGCTTTTCTGCCTCATAGTCGGAAGTTCCGAAATTGGGGGTACCCTTGAACATGAGGTGCTCGAAATAGTGGGCCAGGCCGGTAGTCTCGAGGGGATCGTTCTTGGCACCGACCTTGACAGCCATGTATGTCTGGATACGGGGAGTCTCCTTGTTCACGGTCATGTAGACCTGGAGGCCGTTGTCCAGCGTGTAGATCTTTGTCTTGAGGGGGTCGCCTTTCACTGTCTCATAGTTGTACTGAGAGCAGGAAACGAGGGCGCAGAGCGCCGGGAGGGCGATGAGGAGAAACTTTTTCATATACTGTTATCTGATGAATTCTATAATTTCGGCAATGTTCCCGGCGGGGAAGGATCTCTGTTCTCCTGAAGAGAGGTCCTTTATGTTCACAAGACCGGCTGCGGCCTCGTCCTCTCCGCAAATGCCGAGGAAGGGGATTGCCTTGCGGTCGGCATAGTCGAACTGTTTCTTGAGTTTTGTATTCTCGGGATAGATCTCGCAGGAGATGCCCTCGGCACGGAGGGCCTTGACGATGGGAACGAGGTAGTGGACCTCGCCCATGTTCGCAAAGAGTATCCTTGTCGAGCTGGAGACTTCGGCGGGAACCTTGTCAAGTCCCTTGAGGACATCGTAGATACGGTCAGCGCCGAAGGAGATGCCGACTCCGGACATGTTGGGAAGACCGAATATGCCGGTAAGGTTGTCGTAACGGCCGCCGCCGCAGATCGAGCCGATCTGGAAGTCGAGGGCCTTGACCTCGAAGATGGCGCCGGTGTAGTAGTTGAGACCGCGGGCCAGGGAGAGGTCGAGCTCGACGTCGTTCTCTATGTCGGCGCAGCCGATAAGGCCGAAGAGCTCCTCGAGCTCGTCAAGGCCCTTGAGGCCGGCCTCGGAGACTATTCCGGAGGCGGACTTTCCGCCCATCATGTCCCTCATTGCAGCGAGCTTCTCGGCTGTCGTGCCCTTCAGGAGAAGGACAGGCTCGACTACTGCAATGGCCTCGGGAGTGAGGCCGTTCGCGGCCATCTCCTCCTTGACGGCGTCAAGTCCTATCTTGTCTATCTTGTCTATGGCAACGGTTATGTCCACAACCTTGTCGGGGAAGCCGCATATCTCGGCAAGACCGGTGAGGACCTTGCGGTTGTTGATCTTGACGCTGACGCGGACATCGAACTTGCGGAAGACGGTGTCGATTATCTGGACGAGTTCGAGTTCGGAAAGGAGCGAAGTCGTACCGATCACGTCGGCATCGCACTGGTAGAACTCGCGGTAGCGGCCTTTCTGGGGACGGTCAGCCCTCCACACGGGCTGGATCTGGTAGCGCTTGAAAGGGAAGGCTATCTCGTTCTGGTGCTGGACGACGAAACGGGCAAAGGGGACAGTCAGGTCGTAGCGGAGGCCTTTCTCGCAGGTCTTGAGGGAAAGGGCCTTGGAGTTGTATTCATCGGCTGTTCCTTCGACCTTGTACTCATCATAGTTGATATGGGAGAAGGCATCGCCGCTGTTGAGTATGCGATAGAGGAGCTTGTCTCCCTCATCGCCGTACTTTCCAAGCAGGGTCGAGAGGTTCTCCATCGCGGGGGTCTCTATCTGGGTGTATCCGTAAGTCCTGTAGACGGACTTTATCGTATCGAAGATGTAATTTCGGAGGGCCATCTCGGAAGGTCCGAAATCACGTGTTCCTTTGGGGATTGCAGGTTTTTGAGCCATTATCTGTTCTTTATGTAATTGTCTATTGCGGCGGCAGCCTTGCGGCCGGCGCCCATTGCTAATATCACTGTTGCGGCGCCTGTCACAGCGTCTCCGCCGGCGAAGACGCCTTCACGCGTCGTCGCGCCGGCCTCGTCGGCTACGATACAGCCTTTCCTGTTGGTGTCCAGTCCGCCTGTCGTCTTGGAGATCAGAGGGTTGGGGCAGGTTCCGAGGGACATGATGACCGAATCGGTCTCGATGTCGAATTCGGAGCCGGGGACGGGAACGGGGCTTCTTCTGCCGCTTTCGTCGGGCTCGCCAAGTTCCATCCTTATGCATCTTATCCCCTTGACCCATCCCCTTTCGTCACCGAGGATCTCGACAGGATTGGTGAGCATGGAGAACTCCACGCCCTCTTCGTGGGCATGGTGGACCTCCTCGGCACGGGCCGGGAGTTCCTTCTCGGTGCGGCGGTAGACTATCGTCGTTTCTGCGCCGAGACGGAGGGCCGTCCTTGCGGCGTCCATCGCTACGTTGCCGCCGCCGACGACAACCACCTTCTTTCCGGTATGGATAGGGGTATGGTAGTCCTCACGGTAGGCTTTCATGAGGTTGTTGCGGGTCAGGAACTCATTGGCGGAGAAGACTCCGTTCAGGTTCTCGCCGGGGATGCCCATGAACTTGGGAAGACCGGCTCCGGAGCCGATGAAGACAGCGTCGAAGCCATCCTCGTCGAAAAGCGAGTCCACAGTAACGGTACGTCCGACGACGACGTCGGTCTCGAACTTCACGCCGAGGGACTTCACTGCATCTATCTCGGCGGCAACGACCTTCTCCTTGGGGAGACGGAACTCGGGGATGCCGTACTGGAGGACACCTCCGGCTTTGTGGAGGGCTTCGAAGACGGTAACCTCATATCCAAGCTTGGCAAGGTCGGCGGCACAGGCAAGGCCGGCAGGGCCGGAGCCTATGACGGCTACTTTGTGGCCGTTGGAAGGGACGGCACTGAGGGCGCCCTTTGCGCCGTTCTCGCGGTTCCAGTCAGCGACGAACCTCTCGAGCTTGCCTATAGCGACGGGCTCGAAGCGTACGCCGAGCACGCAGCTTCCTTCGCACTGGGGCTCCTGGGGACATACGCGCCCGCAGATTGCGGGAAGCGAGGAATCCTCTGCAATCTTCGCGGCCGCGCCGGCAAAATCACCGGCCGCCACCCTCTCGATGAATGAAGGTATCTTGATGCCGACCGGACATGCCGTCACACACCTCGGGTTCTTGCAATTGAGACATCTTGAGGCTTCAAGGAGGGCCTCTTCCTCATTGTATCCGTAACAAACCTCGTCGAAGTTCGTTGCGCGGACCCTGGGGTCCTGTTCCCTCACGGGGACTCTGGGTATTCTTTCTGCCATCTCTAACCCCTCCCTATTTTACAGACATGAGGTTCGACGACGAAAACCTCGTTCTCGTGCTGTTCTTCGGCCTTGTACATCGTCTGGCGGCGCATCGCCTCGTCGAAATCGACAAGGTAGCCGTCGAATTCGGGGCCCTCGACGCATACAAAGCGGGTCTTGCCGCCTACGGTCACGCGGCAGGCGCCGCACATTCCCGTTCCGTCGACCATGAGGCTGTTGAGGCTCACGGTTATCGGCAGACCGAGCTTCTTCGCGGTAAGGGTCGCGAACTTCATCATTATCATGGGGCCTATCGCGACGACGCGGGTGAACTCCGCGCCTTCGGCAACGAGTTTCTCAAGCATCGCAGTTCCTACGCCCTTGAAGCCTTCGGAGCCGTCATCGGTACAGATATGGAGGTTGTCACATACTTTCCGGAACTCGTCGACATAGATGAGGAGATCCCTGTTCCTCGCGCCGATTATGACGTCAGTCTTGGCGCCATGTTCGTGGAGCCATTTGACCTGGGGATACACTGGGGCCGTGCCGACACCGCCGGCGATAAAGACAAAATGCTGGGAGGCGAGCTCCTCAGGGCTCATTCCGATAAAGTCGGAAGGCACTCCGAGAGGGCCGACGACATCGGCGAATGCCTCGCCGGGCTCGTAGGCGCATATCTCCTTCGAGGAGGCGCCGATCATCTGGGTGACAATCGTCACTGTACCCTTGGCGGCATCATAGTCGCTTATCGTGAGAGGTATCCTCTCGCTCTTCTCCTCGGCACGGACAATCAGGAACTGTCCCGGGCGTGCGGCCTTTGCAAGGCGGGGAGCCTCGACTTCCATCCTGCAGATGTTGGGAGTCAGGAAAACCTTGGTCAGGATTCTGTACATTTCTTTCTAGTGTTTGATTTTTGCCGCATATCCGAGTTTCTCGATAGCGGCTTTCAGGGTTACGGTGTCAGTCTTCGAGGGGTCGAAGGTAACCGTAACGGTCTTGTTCTCGACAGAGACCTCGAGTCCCTTGACGCCCTTCTCGAAGGCTATGTTCTCCTCTATCTTCTTTGCACAGTTGGCGCAATGGATATTGGAGGAGAATACTACTGTCTCTGTTTTAGCCTTGGGCTTTGCCTTTGTAGCGGCATCTGCAACCTGGACGCCTCCGAAGGCGAGCAGGGCACTGAATAAAATTACAATGATACGTTTCATGTTCCTATCTTATTTCAGGGATTTCCGTCATACGGGCGAAAACCTTGCCACAATTATCGAGTTTAACAGCTTTGAAGGCCTTGACGACAGGCTCGAACACTGTTCCATAGAGTTCGTCCTTGTCCTCGCGGCCGAACATGGACATGATCTCCTCCATTGCCGAAGGAGTCTCGGGATAGCTTACTATCTGCCATCCGGAGAGATCCGAACCGTTCTCGCCGTTTGCGACAGTGGCGGCATACTCAAGAGCGTCGGTGAGGGTTCCGACCTGGTCCACGATGCCGATCCTGACGCCGTCGGTTCCGCTCCATACGCGGCCCTGGGCAATCTCGTCGACATAGTCCCGGGTCAATCCGCGGCCCTCGGCGACAAGAGCCGTGAAGGCCTCGTAAATATCCTCGACGGAGGCCTGCATGTAGGCAAGCTCATCCTTGTCGAGAGGCCTCATGAGCGAGTACATGTCGGAATGTTTGTTGGTGGAGATCGACGCGGTGCCTACATGGACCTTGCCGTACACACCGCTGATGTCGGGAATCATGCTGAAGACGCCGATCGAGCCGGTAAGGGTCGAGGCGTCGGAGAAGATCCTCGTGCAGCCGTTGCTGATCCAGTATCCACCGGAAGCGGCGTAGTCGCCGTAGGAGGCGATCACGGGTTTCTCGGCCTTGAGGAGGTCTATCTCGTTCTTTATCTTTTCGGAAGCTATGACGCTTCCGCCGGGGGAGTTCACACGGAAGACAACAGCCTTGACAGTCGAGTCACGGCGTACGTCGGCGACCACCTTCGAGAAGGAATCGCCGCCGAGCTGGCCGTTCTGGCCCTTGCCATCGACGATCTCACCCTCGGCATAGAGGATGGCGATCTTGTCCTTGGCCCTGTAGTTGGGGACGACCTTTATTTTGGCATATTTGGAGAGGGAAACGCTCTTTACATCCTTTATCGACTCAACGCCATAGAGGGAGGCGAGTTTCGCCTGGAGGCCGTCGAGGGTGACGAGAGAGTCGACAAGGCCCTTCTCGAGATAATCGGCGGGGAAGTTGAGCTCAAGGTTGTCGATTATCGAGTTGAGCTTCTCTGCACTCATGCCACGGGAAGAAGCCATCTGGTCACACCAGGTGCCCCAGATCGATCCGAGGAGTTCCTTGTACTGGAGACGGTTCTCTTCGCTTATGGTATTGCGGATAAACGTCTCACCGGCGGATTTGTATTTTCCGTGACGGATGAGCTGGACCTTTACGCCCACTGCGTCAAGCAGGTCCTTGAGGAAGGTAAGTCTCGTTCCAAGGCCGAGGAGGGAGGACATGCCGCCGCGGCAGGAGGTCATGTAGACCTTGTCGGCCACAGAAGGGAGGTAGTAGCTTCCGTTGGAGGGATTCTCGGTATAGGCGATTATCGGCTTTCCGGCCTCGCGGGCCTTGGAAAGGGCGATACGGAACTCCTCGAGACCGGCCATGCCGGCGCTCACACCGTCGGGACGGAGATAGATATACTTTATTGCAGGGTCGGCCGCAGCCTTCTCAATAGCGCACACCGCGTCATAAATCGAAACCTCCTTGGGCAGATCCGAGTCGCGTATCATCGAAACGAAGGCGGGCATTTCGGAAGTCTGCTCGCAAAGGCTTATCTTGGACATATCGAGGTCGAGGACGCACTCCGAAGGCATAGTCGGAGTCTTCTCGGAACCGAGCGCTCCGAAGAACATGAGGGAGAGGACGACACTCAGGATGCTGGCGATGAAGATGCCCACCACAACAGCAAGGGTAGTTTTCCAGAATTTCATTTGTGCACAATTTTTGTTAAATCAAACAAAGATACTAAAAAATCCCCAAAGTTGTTAACTTTGCCCGTCGTATTGCAATACATGATGAACCGCCGGATAAAACTCTCAATCCTATTCTGCCTCGCAGCCTTTTCGTTTCTTACACAAAAAGCTGCAGCACAAGCAATTGACACTACAGGCATCTACGGCGACAGGGCCGATTCGCTCGAGGCCGCCGTCTTCACCGGGTCCCAAAACGGGATGTACATGCCCAAAGGCAAGGATGTCAGGACCGAAGTCATCTCGGCGGCCGGTCTCTGCAAGATGGCCTGCTGCAGCCTTGCGGAGAGTTTCGAGAATTCCGCGAGCGTGACCGTCGGCTACTCCGACGCAGTCACCGGAGCCCGCCAGATAAGGCTTCTGGGCCTCAGCGGGATCTACACCCAGATGCTGGACGAGAACCGCCCCGTAATGAGGGGTCTCGCCGCTCCGTTCGGCCTCGGATATGTCCCCGGCCAATGGCTCGAGAGTATCCAGATCGCCAAGGGAATGACCTCGGTAACGAACGGCGTCGAGGCGATAACCGGCCAGATAAACATGGAACACAGAAAGCCCACGGATGAAAAGCCTTTCTTCCTGAGCTTCAATATGATGAGCGACGCAAAAGCCGACCTCAACCTAGCCTCCTCCCTCCAGTTCAACGACTCCTGGAGCACAGTCATGCTGGGCCATGTCTGCTCCAATTTCGTCGGCATGGACATGAACGGGGACGGCTTCCTCGACGACCCCCGCAACCTCGGCGTGAACCTCTCCAACAGATGGCTCTACTTCGACCCCAGCGGCCTTCAGGTACGCTTCGGAGTCCGCGCCATCCATGACAGCCGCCGCGGCGGAGAAGCCGTCGGCGAAGGGATGAAGCTGGATGCCGGATACGACTATGACGAATACACGGGGAGCGAAGGAGCCTCCCCCTGGGGGTCGCGGATCGGCAACAATTCCATAGACGGGTACGTCAAGGTGGGAGTCCCCCTGAACGAGGACAACTCCCAGAATGTCGCCGTCGTTCTCGACTACAGCTGCAACCTCATGGACTCGTTCTTCGGCGCGACGGACTTCCTTGCGAGCCAGCATTCCGGCTTTGCCAACATCCTCTATATGAACGAGATAAACGAGAGTCACAAGATAACGGCCGGTCTTTCCGCGACCGCCGACATGTACGACTTCGACATGACGCGCGGCCTCCTTCCCGACTACTCCCCTCTCGTTCCGGAAACGGCCCGTGCGAGGATTGACGGCCCCGCCGTCCTCGCAAACGCCGGAATCTTCGGAGAATACACCTTCCACTATGAGGACAAGCTCTCCACAATAGCCGCCCTCCGCATGGACTACCACAACGGAGCCGGAGTCAAGGTCTCCCCGCGCTTTACTCTCAAATACACCCCCGTCGAGGACTTCGTCATCCGTGCGAACGTCGGTCGCGGCCTGCGCCGCTCCAACCCTCTTGTCGACAATATCGGAGTCTTCTCCACCTCCAAATACTTCGTCGGGAACTACGCCTCCCACATCCTCGAGGACGCATGGGTATTCGGCGGCAACCTGACATACTATCTGCCCGTAGGTTCATCCTCCTACCTGAGCCTGGATTACTTCCACACCCTCTTCAGCGAGCAGCAGCTCGTGGACTACGAGCTCAATCCCGGTCAGATAGCCTTCTACAGCCTCTCCTCGCTGGAGAACGGACGCTCATATACCGACACCTTCCAGCTCGACTTCTCGATTGAACCGGTAAAACGTTTCACCATAACCCTGACGGGACGCTACACCAACGCCAGAGCGACTTACGCCACCGCCGGCCAGAGGCTCGGCGGCTCCGAGAAATACTTCTCCCAGCTTATGGAGAAGCCCATGACGAGCCGTTTCAAGGGCGTCCTGAACCTCCAGTATGCGACCAACCTCAACAAGTGGATATTCGACTTCACCGCTTCTGTGAACGGTCCCTGCCGCGTCTATGACTTCATGAAGGACGCGCCCCAGATAAAGGAGAGGAACGGCCGGTACTACTCCACGACCTATCCCCTTCTCTACTTCCAGGTCACCAAGAGATTCAAGGGTGTGGACCTTTACGTAGGTGCGGAAAACCTCACGGACTTCCGTCAGAAACAGGTAGTCTTCGGCACAGAAAAAACCGAAGGCGGGATCGACTCCCGCCTTCTGGATTTCGACGCAAGCTGCGTCTGGGGCCCCATCATGGGCCTGAAAGTCAACGCAGGCCTCCGTCTCACAATCTGGAAGAAGGCCTAGCGCATTCCCTATTTCTACAACGTTCTCTTGACCTCGGTGATTGTGTAGGACTCTACAACGTCACCGACCTTGATATCGTTGAAGTTCTCGATGTTGAGACCGCACTCCATTCCGGTGAGGACTTCCTTGGCGTCATCCTTGAAGCGCTTGAGGGAACCGAGGTCGCCGGTATAGATTACGATGCCGTCGCGGATAAGACGGACCTTGTTGGTCTTCACGATCTTTCCTTCCTTGACAAGACAACCGGCGATTGTACCGACCTTGCTGATCTTGAAGGTCTGCTGGATTTCCGCAGTACCGACGATCTCCTCCTTCTGTTCGGGAGCAAGCATACCCTCGATACCGTCCTTGATCTCGTTGATACAGTCGTAGATGACGCTGT
>JAKSJS010000180.1 GCA_024398155.1 Bacteroidales bacterium
CGCCGACTTCACGTGCAAGGCAGGCGTAAGGGAAGGGCGGGTAGCTCAGGCCGTATCCGAAGGCATAAAGAGGAGCGGCGCTCATCTCGACGTAATCGTGGCCCGCAGGGAAAGGCTTGTTGTAGAAGACGGGAAGCTGGCCGACGGAGCGGGGAACGCTAATAGGAAGCCTTCCCGCAGGGTTGTAGTCTCCGAAGAGGACGTCCGCAACGGCCTCGCCACCGGCCTCTCCGGGATAGAACTGGGTCAGGAGCGCGTTCGCGTTCTCCCTGGCCCAGGCCTTGTCGAGAGGGCGGCCTTCGATATAGACAACGACCATAGGTTTCCCCGTGGCCTTTATTGCTTTGAGAAGGTCCTGCTGGAGGCCCAGAAGGTCAAGCGAAGCGCGGTCGAATCCTTCTCCCGCCTCCATATCGCTTACCGTTTCGGCAGTTGCCACCGCGGCTCCGGTCTCCTTGAACCGGGTATCGAAGTCCCTCGCGCTCGAGCCGCCGACGAAGACTATGGCGACGTCGCTTGCGGCCGCGGCCTTGACCGCCTCACGGATATTTTCCGTTTCGGTATCACGTATGGCGCAGCCCTTTACGTATTTCACGTTTTTAGCGCCGATTTTCGCACGGATACCTTCAAGAGGTGTAATTATGTTTTCCTCAGGCTGGGGAGCGGTGTAGTCCCCGAGCTGGTTGTACATTTTATCTGCATTCGGTCCGATGACGGCGACCTTGAGGTCTTTCGAAAGCGGGAGAGTCCCGTCGTTCTCAAGCAGCACGACACCTTCCCGGGCGGCGCGGAGCGCGCATTCGGAGTGGGCGGCGCTGCGTACTGCTTCGACATTTTCATCCACGTAAGGATTGTCGAAAAGCCCGAGCTCGAATTTAAGGGTGAGGACTCTTGAGACGGCCTCGTCGAGGACTTTCCTACTTATCTCGCCGTTCTTGATTTTATCGACGAGAAGAGGGTAGCAGTCGGCTCCGAGATCGACATCGACTCCGGCCTCAAGGGCGAGCCTTCCGGCTTCTTCCATACTTCCGGCGACGTGGTGGTCAGAGTAGAGTCCGTCTATGCTGACAAGGTCCGAAACGACGAATCCTCCGAAGCCCCAATCGCCCTTCAGGAGGTCTCCAAGGAGCTTTTTGTTACAGGTCGTAGGGATTCCGTCAATTGAATTGTATGAGGTCATAACCGACAGCGCACCTTCGTCTATCGCGGCCTTGAAGACCGGCAGATAGTTCTCGCGGAGGTCGCGTTCCCCAAGGTAGGACGGGTTGCCGTTATGGCCGCCCTGGGGAATGCCGTATGCCACGAAATGCTTGAGGGTGGAGATCACCCCCTTGTCCCATCCGTTATGTTTCGGGGAAGTTCCCCTTATCATTCCGCGGGCCATTTCAGAGGTGAGGAACACGTCCTCGCCGTAGGTCTCCTCGACCCTTGACCATCTCGGCTCGCGGGCGAGGTCCACTACGGGACCGTAGCCTATCCTCGCCCCGACGGCACAGAGCTCCTCGGAGATGGAGCGGCCGACGGACTCGACGAGGTCAGGATCCCAGGTCGAGGCGAGGCCTATGCTTGTCGGGAATACTGTCGTACCTATCGCCATATGGCCGTGAGGGGCCTCTTCGGCAAGAAGGATAGGAATACCAAGCCTAGTTGAGTCTATGGCATAGCGCTGGAGCGCGTTGTACGCGTTCGCGGCAGCCCTCGGGTAAAGCCCGTTTTCAAGGGTCTTCTTGGTCCAGGGGTCAGCCCTGAAGGTCGCCCAGAGCATACCTCCGTGGGATTCCTGAATGAATTTCACGTATTCTTCGCTGTAGGTTGCAGTCGTGTCGGATGTCTTTTCATACATAGGCCACCCGAGCGGGCATATTAGCTGGCCGACCTTCTCCTCGACCGTCATTCTCGACACAAGGTCGCGGACCCTTCTCTCCGTAGGAAGCGAAGGGTTCCTGTAGGCCGGAGCCTGACAGGCGGCAAGGCCCGTCAGCGTTACCGCCAGCAAGAGGAATCCACGTAATTTCATTTTCGGATATTAGAGGGCGTTTATCGCATTGTTGAGCCACTCGAGGCGGTCAGTATAGAACTTGCGCATAGCGTCGTACTGCTTCTGTGGAGTGTTGTAGTAGCGGTGGCCTGCGCGGTTGCCGCTGTTCTGGGTCTTCCAAATGTTCCACTCTCTCTGGATCGCCGGAGAGTAGAGCTCATAGAGCCTGTCTATGTATCCCGGAACGGTCTGGAGGCCCGGATAGGACTCCTCCCAGATTTCCTTGAGACGGGCTATGAACTCAGGGTCGGTCCACATTCTCTGATACCAGGCAGTCTGTTTGTTGGGGTTCTCATATCCGTAAGGACGGCCGCCGGCGCATTTCACGAACCAGCCCGTCGGGCCGTCGCCGGCCTTCGAAGTCTTGATATTGGTCTGGGTTCCGGAAACAACTCCCTCGAGAGGGAACCAGCCGTCAATCTCACCGTTTCCGAGGGAGAGGTCGAAGTCCCATACCATAGGACAGCTGAGCACGTCGTTTTCAAGAACGAGAGGCGTCGAGAGCCTGAGGTTGCCGTCGACGTTCTTCGTGAGCTCCTGGACGATGAAGTTGCGTATGAAGGAATCGACGTCCATCATACTCCTGTACTGGTTGAATGTTGAACTGCTGGTAGAGGCGAGGGTGTTCTCAAGATTCGTGAAGAAGTTCTTGATATAGGTCTGCTCCGCGCTTGAAGGGGACTCAGGATCCTTGTATTTGATCACTTTGTAGTATTTCGGCGTCGTGAAACGCGGATCGTCGTCCTCCTCCTTGTTTTCGTTGAAGTCGATCCTGATCTTCTTTCCTTCGGTCGAGACGTCGATCTTCGATCCGCCGACGATCTGCATGTCGCCGTCCTGCTCGTTGAGGGAGGTGACGCCGGAACCTTGCGCGAAGTCTTCGCTGGCGAGGACCTTGACCTTCTTCTCCTCGCCGTTCTCGCCCTTGACGGTGACTTCCTT
>JAKSJS010000181.1 GCA_024398155.1 Bacteroidales bacterium
GAGGCCAGAACAACAATAACAATCAGAAGCAGAACCAGAACAACCAGAACCGCCCCCAGCAGCCCCCGAAGCCCGTTTTCGAAGGCACTGTAGAGGCCACCGGCGTTCTTGAGATCATGCCTGACGGATACGGTTTCCTCCGCTCTGCCGCCTCCACCTATCTCAACTCTCCCGCCGACCTCTCCGCCCCCCAGCAGCAGATAAAGCAGAACGCCCTCAAGACCGGCGATATGGTGACAAGTACTTCCCTCTCGTCAGGATCAAGACAATCAACGGACGCCTTCCCGAGTTCATCCGCGACCGCGTGCCGTTCGACTTCCTTACCCCTCTCTTCCCCGATGAGAAGTTCAACATCCTCGGCCAGGGTCATTTCTCCGATCCCTCATGCCGCATTGTCGACCTTTTCTCCCCTATCGGAAAGGGCTCCCGCGGACTCATAGTCGCCCAGCCTAAGACCGGCAAGACCATGCTCCTCAAGTCCATAGCCAACGCTATCGCCGACAACCATCCCGAGGTCTACATGATCGTCCTCCTTATCGACGAGCGCCCTGAGGAAGTTACCGACATGGCCCGCAGCGTCAAGGCTGAGGTCGTTTCCTCGACCTTCGACGAGCCCGCCGAGCACCACGTAAAGGTCGCCAACATGGTGATAGAAAAGGCCAAGAGGCTTGTCGAGTGCGGCCATGACGTCGTGATCCTCCTCGACTCAATAACCCGCCTCGCACGTGCGTACAACACCGTCCAGCCCGCCTCCGGCAAGGTCCTTTCCGGTGGTGTCGATGCTAACGCCCTCCACAAGCCCAAACGCTTCTTCGGTGCCGCCCGCAACATCGAGAACGGCGGTTCCCTTACGATACTCGCCACAGCCCTCACCGAGACCGGTTCCAAGATGGATGACGTCATCTTCGAGGAATTCAAGGGTACCGGCAACCTCGAGCTCCAGCTCGACCGCAACCTCTCCAACCGCCGTATCTTCCCCTCCGTCAACATCACCCTCTCCGGTACACGCCGCGACGACCTTCTTCTTGACAAGTACAAGGCCAACAGGATCTGGATACTCCGCAAGTACCTCGCCGAGATGAACCCTGTCGAGGCCATGAATTTCATGACCCAGCTGATGGACGAGTTCAAGAACAATGACGACCTCCTTGAGAACATGCACAAAGTAAGTCCCAAGGCCAGCTCATACTAATGTACAATGTACTTCGATGAAACAATATGCGCACCGGCGACCATTGCGGGAACCGGTGCAGTTTCTTTAATCAGACTGAGCGGTCCGGAATCTCTGAAGATTGCGGACAAGGTGCTCCAGACAATTAAAGGAACGCTTGAGGAGACCCCGGGCTACCGATTGAAATTCTGCAAGGTATACTCCCCCGACGGGACCTTGCTGGACGAAGTCCTAGCCAGTGTTTTCCATGCTCCCCATTCCTATACAGGAGAGGATTCCGTGGAGATCACCTGCCATGCCTCAGCGTATATTGTCGACTCGATCCTCCAGCTCCTCTGCGCCGCCGGGGCACGCATGGCCGGGCCCGGCGAGTTCACACAGCGAGCCTTCGTGAACGGCAAGATGGACCTCGCCCAGGCGGAGGCAGTCGCGGACGTGATTGCCTCGCAAAGCGCAAGCTCACACAAGATTGCAATGAACCAGTTGAAGGGTTCCTTCTCCAAGGAGCTCAAGTCCATGCGCGACGAGATGCTTAAGATCGTGTCGCTGATGGAGCTGGAACTCGACTTCAGCGAAGAGGAAGTCGAATTCGCCGACAGGACTGCCCTGCTGGAGCTCCTGGAGGCAACTGACAGACATTGCCGCAGACTTGCCGATTCCTTCAAGCTCGGCAACGCAATAAAGAACGGCATCCCTGTAACAATCGCCGGCGCGACCAACACCGGAAAGAGCACCCTTCTCAACGCGCTTCTCGGCGAAGAAAGGGCGATAGTCTCCGACATAGCCGGAACAACCCGCGACACGATCGAAGAGACTCTCAACATAGGCGGCACACTCTTCCGCTTCATCGACACCGCAGGTATCCGCGGCACAGAAGAGACAATTGAGAAGATAGGCATCGAGCGCACCTTCAAGAAAGTCTCCGAAGCCCAGGTCATACTTGCCATGACCGACGTCAGCCTCGACGAGGCCTCTTTTGCTGTAGAGGTACAGTCCCTGCTCGACCTGATCAAGCCCGGCCAGCACGCTATTTTCCTTCTCAACAAGTGCGACAAAGTGGCCAATTTAGGGGTTAACAAAAATGTTAATCATATTAACAATATTGTTAAATCCCCTGTTATTCAAATATCTGCACGAAATCTTGAGGGAATTGACGAACTACGCGCCAAACTCGCCCAGTTCGCCTCGAAACTCCTCTCGGAAAGCGACGAGACCCTCGTCACCAACCTCCGCCATGCCCAGGAACTGAGCGAAACCAGCGTCGCTCTCGAGCGCGCTATAGACGGCATGGCCTCCTCCCTCCCCAGCGACCTCGTCGCCCAGGACATCCGCGAAGCCATCTATCACCTCGGCACCATCGTCGGCGAAATCTCCACCGACGAAGTCCTCGGCAACATCTTCAAAAACTTCTGCATCGGGAAATAGATACCGATTAACATCGATTAGAAACAATTGCAATATTATAGTTAAGGCGTTCATTCTGAGTGCCTTTTCTTTTTGTCTGCACTCTGCTTGATGGTGGATTGTAGTCAATTATGCCCCCTTTTCTGTACCTCATTTGTACCTCGGAGGCTTCACGCATTGTCCAATTTTAATACGAATAATCACTACGAAGAAGTGAGCCGGGTAGGAAAATACTACACCGTAAGCAAGGATTTTCTCAAAACACGTCGTTGAAAACGTTGAATTGATGAAAGAAGGAAAAAAGAAACAGTCACGGCCATCTGGTGAGCATCGCCAGGTGGCTTTTGCCA
>JAKSJS010000182.1 GCA_024398155.1 Bacteroidales bacterium
AACACCTGAAAACACCCAGAAACACCAAAAAGTTTCACCTATGTTTCACTTTTTTTGCAGCCCCCCCCTATACCCCAAACATCTGCATTATCTCTATCTTTCTATCTCTGAGTTCTTTCATTCTCAGGGAGGCCTCGTCGTGCTGTCTTACCCCCTCCATCATATAATAGTTAGCTAGAACTGGATCGCAGTCAAATAGATCCTCGCCCATAAACAGCTTTCCTGCTACGATTCCTTGTACCCTCGGATTCCCCTTGTCGGCGGCATCAAGAAGAAGTTGCTTCGACCGTTCCAGGTCTACTGGATTTGAGATATGAGGAAAAGCCAGCGCCTTCATCAGGTCCCAGTCCGACCAAGTTGAGGCACAGATTGCCAAGAAAGCGAAGGCATTGGAAGAGGACATCAACTCCTTCCAGCAAAAAGTTGCAGCGTCCATCTTCACCTACGACCAAGCCCAGACGCGCAATGCCGCACTGCAGAATAGGCAGAATGATTTGAATTCCTTCGCGCAGCAGAAGCGCGCTGAAATCAAGCAAAAGTCCGACGCAGTAAACAACGAAATACTTGCACTCATACAGGATTACGTCTCCCGCTTGAATGCCGGTGGCCGCTATTCAATGATACTTGCCACACAGGCCGCAGGAGGTGTGGATAATTGCATGCTGTATCTCCCTGTCGTCACGGCCAACCCTTCGCTTGACATCTGACGCCATCATCTCTGGCCTGAATGCCGAATACGCCCAAAAGAAGGCCGCCCAGAACAAATAGCCCAGGAGGGCCTCAGGCGACAACGCTAGTCGTAGCGATGGTAGCCTCGCTCGGGCTCGCCTTCGTAGTAGTAGCCGTATCCGTTGTCCTTTTTCAGCTCTTCCCAGTAGTACTCATAGCGGATGTCGTAATAAGGCGTGTATCCGGCATCGAACATCTGGTCAAAGACAGGAAGCATCAATCCTGTGAGCTTCTTGTTGCCGTCGCAGTACAGCGACTGAATCGCAGGGAGACCGGAAGCTTCGAAGGACGACAACCCTAAGGAATAGCAAGAAAGACTGTTCAACATAGGGCAATCAGTCACAGACAGAGCCTCGACATTACTTGGAGTATCTGAGTAGCTTCTGATTTCGATTCTCTTGACAAACGGGCAAGCGGAAACGGTAATCTTGTCGCAGACGAGGCGATTCATAGCCACATCATCAAGAGCAGGAAGATTCGTGAAGGTAGCGGTCTTGAAGGTATTCGTCATAAAGTATACCTGCTTCAGCCTGCCGAGGCCGCTGACCGTCATAATGCCGAATGAACTGTTGTTGATACGGAGATCCTCGCAGTCCGCTTTGAGATTGACGTCCCCGATTCCGGTGACATTTTGGAACACAAGTTTGCCTCCGGCCATCTCGATGTTGTCGAGGAATCCGGGGAAGAGTTCCGCATGCGAAACATATACAGACTTGAGGGCAGGGCATTTATTGGCCGATATGCTCGCAACGTCTGTCAACTTGTGTGAGGAGTCGCCTCTCAGAGCGATTTCTGCAAGTCTCGGGCAGTTGTCGAGTATTACTTTTCTAGGCTTGAAATCCTCTCTCCAGGTGCTTGACAAGCTGAAATCAGTAATGTAGGAACCGGCTACATCCACGGTCTGTGCATTCAACGGAAGGTAGAGTCTCGGCTCCTCGAAGGTACTGTGGAAAATGTACGTATCGCAGTCATCGCCCACATAGGCAGACTTGCAGTTAGGATCCTTTATCTCCACCCTTGAGAGGTGGGTATCAGCCTCATAGTCGAGCTCCCAGCTGAAGTTCTTCACATTGCCGCTGTGGCTCCCCACGTAGAGGTTGTCTCCCAGAGGCCATTCCTTAGGGATGATGACCTCGTAGTGATTGCGGCCACCGGTTTTGACGTTAGTCATTTTGGTGTACGGCAGGTTGGCGTCGCCGTATTTCGAGGTAGTCCATTCGCAGCCGTCCCAGTCGCCACCACGGCAGGCATAGATATCTGCGAGGATCTGCTTCATGGCATACTCCTCGTCCTCATCCACCAGAACCAGCCTTGCATTGTAGGAGCGCAGCTCAGTCTCCACATCGCGGTAAGTGGCCATGACCTTGAAGTACTGTGTACGATCGTCCTGCACGCTTGCCTGGGCGGTGACCATAACAGAATCGGCGCCGTTTTCCAGCTGGGAGACCATACCATCGTCGAAGTCGAACGGATACCTGTTGCCATCGCCTACGTCCAGAAAGAGGTCGGGATAGAACAGGCCCTTGTTCTTGACCCAGGTATGGAAGATGATGTTCTTGCCATTGGCCTCGCAGCGGTATTCCTTCGATATCGTAGGAACGAGGTTGCGGGTCTCAATTGGGAACTTGACGTCCTTGAGTGTGTAGGACAAAGGGAAGCCCATGCCCGTCAGGAACACGTTGCCGCCGAGCACGTAGGAAACGGAGTACTCACCGCTCTGCAGGGCATAGCCCAAACCGCCTTCCCAATAGCCCCAGGTCAGAGGATCGGCTATGTTCATTTTGTTGCTGACCTCCTCGGCAATGGCTGCGGACACCGATACACCGACCTCCAGCACGGCTCCGTAGATGCCTATGGCGGGGCCGAACTGCAATCCATACTTGAGCGAGCCGCCTATTTTCGGACCTACGGAATATGAGAACTTGTCCTTGTCCTTCTTCACGATGTCGCCGCTCAGGTAGCTGATGGAGTCGTAATGGGCGTTGGCGACGATTCCGGTCTCGTAGCTTATGGAGCCTTCGAAGGAGACTGTTCCGGCGGTGGTGAACCAGCCGAATATATCGATGTTCGGGGTTATGAGTATAGGCCCTACGGGAATGGCGCCGCAGACTATGGTCATGATCTTCTTATGAACGGACAGCATTTCCTTCTCGCCACTGATGGCGATGTCCGCCCCGAGAGTGGCGTC
>JAKSJS010000183.1 GCA_024398155.1 Bacteroidales bacterium
CGCCTTGTTGTAAGTTTCATTAATGGAAAGGAACTTAACAAGGATATAGTCCTGAATATTCTTATTCCAAACTTTCTTCTCGGGATTCTCGGAAATCCAATGAGCATAGAAATCCTTTATAACTTTCTCTCGCGCTTTGATATCCTCCTTCGTGATACCTTGTGGTATGTTCATCTCCCTCGTTTCCATCTTATCGCAAAGATACTGCTTTTCGCATAATCTCAGCAAAATTTTTCAATAAGAATCGACTATACCCTCAAGAAATATTTCGGTAATATTTTCGACAATTTCGTTTTACCAAGCACAGCGGAAGCTATAGTTAGAGGAGGACTAGCGGGACTTGAGAGGAATGTATTCGTTCTCGTCCGTGATGCAGCGGTAGGCGGGACGGATGATGCGTCGGCCTTCGAAGTTGAGCTCCTCCTTCCTGTGGGCGCACCATCCTACGATACGCGCCATCGCGAAGAGAGGGGTGTAGATCTCACGGGGGATGCCTATGCAGTCATAGACGAAGCCGGAGTAGAAGTCGACGTTCGCGCAGAAGTTCTTCGAGGGGCTCTTCTGGGAGACGACCTTGATAGCCACCTTCTCGATTCTCTGGAGGAATTCGAACTCCTTGAGACGGCCTTTCTCGGCGGCGAGCTCGGCGGCCATTTCCTTGAGGAGAACGGTACGGGGGTCGGATTTGGTGTAGACCGCATGGCCGATTCCGTATACGAGACCTGACTTGTCGAAGACCTCCTTGTTGAGCATCCTCCTTATGTATGTCGCGATCTCATCCTCGTTCTCCCAATCCTTCACGACGCCCTTGAGATAGCTTATCATGTCGCATACCTTGAGGTTGGCGCCGCCATGTTTGGGGCCCTTGAGGGAGCCGATTCCGGCAGCGATAGACGAGTAGGTATCCGTTCCGGTGGAGGAGGTTACGCGGACCGTGAAGGTCGAGTTGTTACCTCCGCCATGCTCGCTGTGGAGGATAAGAAGAAGGTCGAGCGTCCGTGCGTCGAGAGGTGTGTAGTCGGAGCCCTTGAGCATGAAGAGGAAGTTCTCGGCAAGGCTGAGGCCGGCCTTCGCGTCACGGATGTGGAGCGAACGGCCGTGCTCCTTGTGACGGTACATGTTGTAGGCGTAGGCTATGATGGTCGGGAACTTGGAGATAAGCTCTATCGACTGGCGCATGAGGTTGTCGCGTGAGACGTCGTCGGGGTTCTCGTCGAAGGTGTAGAACTCCATGACACTGCGGGCGAGGATGTTCATGATGTCATCGCCCTCGAGCTCGATGATGTGGAGGATAGTCTGGTGTTCGAGGGGCATGTTGTCGAAGATCAGTTCCTTGAAGCTCTCGAGCTCCTCCTCGTCGGGAAGACGTCCCGAGAGCAGGAGGAAGGCTATCTCCTCGAAGCCGAAACGTCCATCCTTCATTATCGCGTGGACAAGGTCCTTGACCTCGTAACCGCGGAAGAAGAGCTTGCCTTCGATGGGAATGAGTTTCCCATCGCTGTCGCGCTCGTAGCCCACTACGTTGCCTATATTGGTCAGTCCGACAAGCACACCGGTTCCGTCTTCGTTACGGAGGCCACGCTTGACGTCAAGCTTCTTGAAGAGTTCGGCATCCATCTTCGTGCAGCTCTTCATCTCGTCGGAGAGCTTGTATATCAAATACTCTTTCTTGTGCTCGGTGCTCATAGTATTATGTTGATCAGGTGTTCTGTGAATTCAGTTGTTGAAAGGGGCTTGCCGGAGGGCATCAGGCGGGCGAGGTCGGCGGTCGCGCAGCCCTCCGCGCAGGAGGCTTCCAGGGCGCTGTAGCCGAGAGCGGCAGCCTCGTCCCATCCCATCTGCTCGAGCAGCCTGACTCCGCTCAGAAGGTTGCTGCAGGGATTGACGATGTTCTTGCCGGCGATATCGGGAGCCGTTCCGTGGGTCGCCTCGAAGATGGCAAGTCCGGTGTCATAGTTGATGTTGGCGCCGGGGGCTATCCCGATTCCGCCGACCTGGGCGGCGAGCTGGTCGGAGATATAGTCGCCATTGAGGTTGAGGGTAGCGACGACGCTGTAGTCACGGGGCTTCAGGAGCGCATTCTGCAGGAACGCATCGCAGATGCAGTCCTTGATCTCGAGGCGTCCGGAGTCGATGTACTCCCCGAACTCGCGGCGGGCGAGTTCGTATCCCCATTTCTTGAAGCCGCCTTCAGTGAACTTCATGATGTTGCCTTTATGGACGAGGGTCACTGAGGGGCGGTTATGTTCGACGGCATAGCGGCATGCGGCACGGACAAGCCTCTCGGCTCCTTCGATGCTGACGGGCTTCACTCCGAAGGCGCTCGTTTCGGGGAAACGCACCTTAGTGACGCCCATCTCCTCGGAGAGGAACTTGTAGAACTTAGCGGCCTCGGGACTCCCCTCTTCCCACTCGATTCCGGCATAGATGTCCTCAGTGTTCTCGCGGAAGATCACCATGTCGACATCCTCGGGGCGTTTGGCGGGAGACTCGACACCCTTGAACCAGCGTACGGGTCTCAGGCATACATATAGGTCGAGGGTCTGGCGGAGGTAGACGTTCAGGGAACGGATTCCGCCGCCTACAGGCGTCATGAGGGGGCCTTTTATGCCGAGGCCGTACTTGCGGAAGGCCTCGACGGTCACGTCCGGCATGTAGCTGCCGGTCTTCTCGAAGGCCTCGCCACCGGCGGGGACCTCGAGCCACTCTATCTTTCTGTCGCCTTTGTAGGCCTTCTTTATCGCGGCGTCGAGGACAGCCCTCATCGAGGCTGTGACCTCGGGGCCGACGCCGTCACCCTTTAT
>JAKSJS010000184.1 GCA_024398155.1 Bacteroidales bacterium
ACAATCACGGTGAGCCTGGTGAACAGAGCGGCGTGTTCCGGCACTTCGTCAAGCCATAAGTCAAGAAGTACATCAGCCTCGAAGAAGAGAGGAATCAGGAACAGCAGGATGATCAGCACGGAGTATTTGCAGGCCTTGCACATCAGGGAGTAGGAATAGTCCCTGCTTCCGGAAACATACGACTTCGTGATCTGCGGATTTATGGCAATGATCACGTTTATCGCGAACTGTTTCACGATATTGTCCACCTGTAAGGCGACAGCGCGCGCGGCATTCATCGCCACCCCGAAGAATATGTTCGTCAGAAGGGTTATGCCCTGGGGGCTGAAGACCTGGGCGCTGGCCCCGAGGAAATTCCACCCGGAAAATCTTGCCATCTCCTTCACGAGGGAACGGTCGAAAGTGAGCCCTGAGTGGGTTTCGCTGAACTGGCGGTGGCAATACGTCGCATACGAGGTCCTCACTATGGCGCTGACGACAAGCATCAGAATGGCATAGAGCACAAGTTTGTCTGTGGGGGACAGCATTATCAGTATGGCGACCGAAATTTTCAGCACCCCCTCAAGAATACTGAGCAGGGCAAAGGCGTTCATCCTTTCGTGAGCGATTATCACCGCGTTGAAGGGAACGGAAAGCATCTGGAAGAGGAGCGTACCGGCACTGCATTGGAGGACGATGTTGGCGGCGGCCATCCTTCCTTCCGGGATGTCCATCCTGGTGTTGAGGAACCACACGCCCACGGTCTCGATGAGAAGGAGCAGCAGGCCGAACAGAATCAGCTGGACAACGACGGAAGTCGAGAATATGCGCTTGAGTTTCGCGGAGTCCCCTTCCGCCAGCCCAACCGTGACGAACCGGCTTATCACGGTTGAGATGGACGCCGTGACGGACGTGAAAATCAGGACGAGACCACCTACCGCATTGTATATTCCGTAATCGTCGGCGCCGAGATTCTTCAGTATAATGCGGGACGTGAACAGGCCTATCAGCATTAGCAGGAGCATACGCAGATACAGAAAAACCGTATTCTTCGCAACTCTCCTGCTGTTGTCCGATATGCCGCCCTGTCCCATAGTGAAGTCAGATTGTCAAGTCCATATACTTCCTGTTCGAAAGCATCCACGGGAAATGGAACAATATGTTTTTCCTGATTCTGTCCACGTTCGCAAAAATAGGCCTTTTCGGGTGAAATTTTGGGCGGATAAAAAGAATAAGACTTGTAAACCACTGATTTCCAGTACCTTACAAGTCTCGTTTGCGGTGCGGAAGGGACTCGAACCCTCGACCTCCGGCGTGACAGGCCGGCATTCTAACCAGCTGAACTACCGCACCAGACTGGTTGCTTGTTTTCGTAAGCGGATGCAAATATACGGCGATTTTTATTTTCTCCAAAATTTTTTTGATTTTTTTGAGGTTCGGCATAAAAAATCTAACTTTGTCATTCCTGATAACAGATGATTTGATGACGACGGAAAAGAGACTATTCCTGATTGACGGCCATGCCCTGGTTTTCAAGATGTACTATGCCCTGCTTAGACATCCGATGATCAATTCCAAGGGAGAGGACACCTCGATACTTTACGGCTTCACGAGATACATTCTGGAACTCATCGAGAAGGAGGCGCCGACCCACTTCGCGGTCGCCTTCGACCCTCCCGGAAAGACTTTCCGCCACGAAATGTTCCCCGAATACAAAGGGACGAGGAGCGCCACGCCCCAGCTCGTGATCGACGCTCTGGAGCCGCTGACGGAGATATGCCGTTCAATGAGGATACCAGTTCTTATGAAGCCCGGATATGAGGCCGATGACGTCATCGGATCGATGGCAAAGAGAGCCGAACGGGAAGGATTCAAGGTATTCATGGTAACTCCCGACAAGGACTACGGCCAGCTGATCTCCCCCAACATCACCCAATACAAGCCCGGCAAGTCCGGCTCCGAAAGCGAGCTAGTGGGGCCGGCTGAGATATGCGCCAAATACGGGATATGCCGCCCCGGACAGGTAATCGACATGCTCGCGATATGCGGCGACTCCGCCGACAATGTGCCCGGAGTCAAGGGCGTGGGCGAGGTCGGAGCAGCGAAGCTGATCGCCAAATACGGCAGCCTCAAGGAGATATACGACCATCTCGACGAACTCTCCCCCAAGCAGAAAGCCCTCTTCGAGGAAGCCCGCGGCCATATAGACCTGAGCTACGAGCTTGTAACGATCAAGACTGACATAGACCTGGAGGACATATCGACCGACTCCATGGCCTTGAGCCCCGTCTGGGAGCCAAGGGCGGCCGAGCTTTTCGAATTCCACGAATTCGGCTCGCTGCGCCGCTTCCTTGCCGGCAAGGTAGGCGAGGCCGTAATCGAAGCCGCCGATACGACCGAGGACCTTCCCTTCCAGAGCACTAGTGTCGAAGAAGTCCTTCGGGCTGCCGCCTCGGGCGGCTCTGTCGCGATATCCTATGACAAGGACGGCGACAGCGTCCTCTCCCCTGCCGTACGGATAACCGCTGCGGCCAGCGCCGCCGGCGGTATCCTTACTGCCGCCGGTGATCCGGCCCTGTTCCGCAAGGTCCTTGAGGACGAGGCGATAACCAAGTCCGGCTATGACACGAAAGGCCTCTACAACGCCCTGAAATCCCTCGGGATCGACCTCAAGGGCCCGATACTCGACATAGAGCTTCTCCACTACATAATAAGTCCCGAGAAGAGCCACAAGCTCGAGATCCTCTCAAAGTCCTACCTCAACGTCAGTGCCA
>JAKSJS010000185.1 GCA_024398155.1 Bacteroidales bacterium
CGATCATCTTCGCGCGGAGGACGTTGAGACCAGTGAAGAGCCAGCATCTTCCGGAGGACTTCTGGTCGGTGATGCCCTTGGTCTTCACCCTGTCGGAGAAGTGGGTGTCCATCATCGCGGCATTGTCCGAGTTGACAGCCAGAGTCGCGATGGACGTCGTTGCAAGGGCGTTCTTGATAGCCTTGTCGCCCGGCGTATCCCAATATCCGGCTGAGATCTCCCTCAGTTCCTTTTCGCCCAGACCGCCTTTGGGATCCTGGGCGAGAGCGGAAACCGAAGCCGCGCCCGCAAGGAGCGCTGCAACAAGAATAACTTTCGTCGAGTGTCTCATAAGCCCACTATACCATGAGGGCTCCTACGAGGCCGAGGATGGCGTAGAACTCGGGAAGAGCGGCGTAGATGAGGGTGTTGGTGAAGACGTCATGTCCCTGGGAAACACCGACGATACCGTTTGCGCAGACCTGACCCTGACGGATGGCGGAGAGCATGCAGACGAGGCCGACGCAGAGGCCTACACCGAAGATTACGAGGCCGTTGGCGGGATCTGCTTTGATCTTTGAGAGCATCATGAAGAAGGCTACGAATCCGTAGATACCCTGGGTTGCGGGGAGAGCGGAAAGAACCATGTAACTTCCTGATGCTTCAGGTTTTTTCTTGAGTGCGCCTTCAGCGGCGTTGCCGGCGATAGTAGTTCCGTAAGAACTTCCGATGCCGGCGAGGGCGAGAACAAGGCCGAGGCCAATGTAGCCGAGAACTGTTTCGAGTACCATAATTGTAATGTTTTTTATTTGTTTGTTGATTTATTATTTCTTGAGTGGATTGTATTTCCTTCCCGATCCGTCATAGTCGGAGTTCTTGAAGAACTCGAGGAAGTTCAGTCGGAGAGGGTGGACGAAGGCGCCGAGGGCGGCCATCGCGATGTTGAGCGTATGGCCGATGACGACGATGAGTATGAAAGCTATCCAGCCGACAACTCCGCCGTCGCCGCGGGCCATTACGCCGAGGTCGTTGAAGGCGAAGCCGAGCATCGCGCCGGCAAGGCCGAGGGCGTAGAGGCGGAGGTAGCTCAGTACGTCACCGAGTATGCCTGTAGCCATGTTGTACGTATCCCAGAGGCCGCTTCCGACGTTGACAAGGGGATTGCGGTGGATGTTGTTCAGGGGGAAGATGCCTATCGCGCAGACGATGCCGAGGATGATGATCGCCCATTTCGTGACGGAGCTGTCGAGTACGCCTGCGAGGGCGATTACAGCTATCACGACAAGGCCGACCCAGAACAGGGTCCATCCCCATGTCGAAAGCGACTCGAGGAAGCCTTTGTTCTTCGTCGCATAGACGGTCTTCACTATCATCGCGAGCAGCAGGTGGATGACTCCGACGACGAGGGCGAGAACCATCGTGCCGTCATATCCGGCTACAGTCGCGGGTACCATCACCTTCTTCAGCCCGTCGGGGATACATGCCCACTTCGAGATGTCCATGGAGAAGAAGGTATGGAAGAAGAATCCGACGACAATCGTTCCGACGCCGAGCGTCACGACAAGGGGAGCGAGGCTGGCAAATCCCTTGGCCTTCTTGAGAAGGAGTCCTATCGCGACGAGCACGATGCCGTATCCGGCATCTCCTACGCACATAGCGAAGAAGAGCAGGAAGAAGATGGAAATGAACGGGGTGGGGTCGAAACCGTCATATTTCGGACGGCCGTACATGTCGGTCAATACCTCGAACATCTTCACGAAACGGTTGTTCCTGAACTTGATCGGGGGATTGTCCTCGACAGCGGCATCGGATACCGTATAGTATACATCCATAGCGTCGAAGGCCTTGACGAGCTTCTCCTTCTCCTCGACAGGGGCAAAGCCCGTGTAGAGGGTAAGCAGCTCCTCGGCCGCAGACTCCTTCGCCGCATCGGCGAAATAGCTGTCGAGGCCGGCGAGCCTGGTCGCGAGTTCAGCCTTGAGGCTTTTGGTGTTTTCCTTTTCAGCAAGGAGTTCAGCGCGGCGCTCTTCAAGGTCGGCCTCGAGGCCGGCGATCTTCGCCTCGGCCTCGGAGAGGTCGCCCTTGAGGGCTATCTCATTGGCGTCGGGACCGGCCTCACCCTTTTCGACGACAGCGGCGAACCACACGGTCGAGCCGTCGTCCTCCACTATGGTCATAGGCCAGGTCTCTTCCCATGCCGGGTCGAATTTCTTCTTGCTTGCAGAGTAGAATCTCATTGTCCTTCCGGACTCGGCGAGGAAGGCGAACGATCCGGGGTCGAACTCGCCGAAAGGACGGCGGATTGCGGCCTCGGTGTTCCAGAGCTTGATTTCCGCGAGTATGGACGCATAGGCTTCATCCTCGGGGAAATTCTCCTTCTCGAGCATCGAGATCCTCTTCTTGAGCGCGTCACACTCGGCGAGCATCGCAGCGGATTTCTCGTCGATTGCCTTGGACGAACGCTCGATGTCCACGACCCCCAGTTCCTGGAGGGTCGGAAGGAAGTTCTCATTCTCCGACGAAAGGAGAATGAAGTCGTATCTCATCATTCTTGTGATCATAGTCCTTCCTCCTCTTCTTCTTGGGCATGACGGCTCTTTACGATCTTAGAGGAGGCCTTGGAGAGGTTCTCCTCATCTTCCATAAAGCGTTTTATTTTCCTGATGGCTTCCTGATACCCGGGAATCTGGACCTTCTCGTAAAGGTTCACCCTCTGAGTGGTCTTTCTTCTCTGGTAGTCGAGAATGCGGCTCTTCTCT
>JAKSJS010000186.1 GCA_024398155.1 Bacteroidales bacterium
CGGATGGGTCGAGCACGACCCCCTCGACATATGGTCTTCCGAGTATGCAGTGATGAACGAAGTCGCCGCCAAGATGGGGCCTGACGCAGAGATTGCGGCTATCGGCATAACCAACCAGCGCGAGACGACGATAGTATGGAACGCCGAGACCGGACTGCCGGTCTATAACGCAATCGTATGGCAGGACAGGAGGACCTCCGACTACTGCGATTCCCTCAAGGAGCAGGGGCTGACCGAGAAGATACGCGAGAAGACAGGCCTTCTTATCGACGCCTACTTCAGCGCCACCAAGATACGCTGGATACTCGAGAACGTTCCCGGCGCGAAGGAGGACGCCCTTGCGGGCCGCCTCCGCTTCGGAACTGTCGATTCATGGCTCATCTGGAACCTCACGAAGGGCGCAGTCCACAAGACAGACGTGACCAACGCGTCTAGGACCATGCTCTTCAATATAAATACCCTTCAGTGGGACACCGAGCTCATGGAGCTCTTCGGAATCCCCGCATCGATGCTGCCCGAGGTATGCTCCTCCAGCGAGATCTACGGATATGCCGACATCCTCGGCGCCAAAGTCCCGATCGGAGGCGTCGCGGGCGACCAGCAGGCGGCCCTCTTCGGAGAGATGTGCCTCGAGCCCGGCTCCGTCAAGAACACCTACGGCACCGGCTGTTTCCTCCTCATGAACACCGGCGACAAGCCCGTTGTCTCGAAGAACAACCTCCTCGCGACAATCGCCTGGAAACTCGGCGACAAGGTCACATACGCCCTTGAGGGCTCGATTTTCGTGGCCGGCAGCGTCGTCCAGTGGCTCCGTGACGGCCTCGGCATAATCAAGTCCTCCTCCGAGGTCGATGCGTTCGCGACGACCGTTCCGGACAATGGGGGAGTCTACTTCGTACCTGCCCTTACGGGCCTTGGCGCGCCTTACTGGAACCAGTATGCGCGCGGCACGATAACCGGCATTACCCGCGGTACGACTGCCGCCCATATAGCCCGCGCAGCCCTCGAGGGCATAGCCTTCGAGACCATGGACATCGTTGAGGCAATGGAGAAGGACTCCGGCATGAAGCTCATGAGCCTCAAGGCCGACGGCGGCGCAACCCGCAACACCTCAATGCTCGAGTTTCAGGCGGACATCCTCGGCGCCGAGGTCGTCCGTCCCGAAGTGACGGAGACGACGGCCCTCGGAGCCGCATATTTCGCCGGCCTCGCCGTCGGTTTCTGGAAGAGCCTTGACGAGGTCAAGGGACAGTGGCGTGCCGAGAGGATATTCCGCCCGACGGCCTCCGAGGAGGCTGTAGCGAAGGCGAAAGCCGGATGGAAGGCCGCCGTAGCGAAGGCTCTGCTCTAAAGTAATTGTCATGGAAGAAGAGAAAGTCCTCGAAGTAGCCTCCCTGGCCGGGCATATCCAGCTTGAGAACGGCGCCGAGATATCCCGTGTCGAGGAGACGATGGAGCGCATTTCGACCCATTACGGAGTCGATACAGGCAACTTCTTCGTCCTCTCCAACGGCATCTTCGCAACCGGCAACGCCGGTTACGCCAAGGTCGAGTTCATACCTTTCAAGGGTGCCCAGCTCGAGAGGGTAGTGGCTGTAAACCAGGTCTCCCGCGATATTGCAAAGAATGAACTGACGCTTGAAGAGGCAAAGGATAAGTTATTGTCCATAAGGGCCATGAAGCCGAAGCCCATCTGGGAGCAGATACTCGGCTCCGCCGTCGGCAGCGCCGGCTTCTGCGCGATATTCGGAGGCTCGCTCCTCGACTCCGCCGCGGCGTTCGTCGTCGGCGCCCTCCTCTGGACTTTCGTCGCCTTCGTGAGCGCGCCCCATCTCTCGAAGATCATAGGCAACATCCTCGGCGGCTTTGTCGGGACAGTCCTCTGCCTTATCTTCCATCGCCTCGGTTTCGGTGAGAGCCTCGGCAACATGATAGTCGGCTCCCTGATACCCCTCATCCCCGGAGTCGCCTTCACCAACGGCATACGCGACATCGCCGGCGAGGACTACATAGCCGGCGCGACGCGCCTCATGGATGCCCTCATGGTCTTTTTCTGCATAGCCGCAGGCGTCGTGCTCTCCTTTATGATCTGGGCGCTCTTTGCCGGCAGCGTGCCCGTCGTCAACGGCACGGAGCCCGACCCCTTCATGGGCCGGCTCCTGTGCCAGGCCTTCGCCGCCTTCGTCGGTACCCTCGGCTTTGCCGTCCTGTTCGGCGTCCCGAGGAAGAACTATGTCGAGACCGCTGTCGTCGCGACTGTAGGCTGGATATCCTACATGGTTCTTAACCTCTACACCGGACTCGGGGTAGTGGGGGCGACCCTTTTCGCCACAATAGTAGTTGCCATGCTGTCCTACTGGTTCGCAAGGTTCTTCCGCACGCCCCAGACAATATTCCTCATCACAGGCATCTTCCCGATGATACCCGGAGGGGGAATCTTCTGGACCGTCTTCTTCTTTGTGTCGCGACGTGTCGGGCCGGCGGCCCATAGCGGAGCGATGGCCCTGGCCGTCACCCTCGCGATAGTTCTCGGTATTGTGCTCGTCAGCGCCCTCCCGAGAAGGCTTTTCGGCAAAAAAAGGCCATAAAACTTCAAAAAAGTCATTTAAATTATTGTATATCCAAAAAAAGGTGTACCTTTGCAATCCCATTCGGGATGTGGCGCAGTTGGCTAGCGCACCACGTTAGGGACGTGGGGGTCGTCT
>JAKSJS010000187.1 GCA_024398155.1 Bacteroidales bacterium
TAAAAGCCGTATCGGCTTCTAGAGATTTTTCGAGTAAACTCTCCTTCTTTTGTGCTGGACCGGGTCGAAGAGAGACCATAGGTTCTGGACCTTGACGTTGTCCTCCAGCTCGGGGTTGGACTCACACCACTTGAATCCGAACTTGCGAAGACGGGGATGGAGGTCCTGGATTACAAGAGCGGGAAGTCCCTGCTTCCTGTAATCGGGATGGACCGCTATCAGGAGCATGTCGACCGTATCGGTCTTCTTGAAGACGAGGGCCTTGACGAGATGGTACCATCCGAAGGGCAGATACTTTCCGTTCGCTTTCTGGAGCGCCCTGGACATCGAGGGAATCATTACGCCAAAGGCAACTATGTCCTCGTTAGAGTCTACTATGAAGGAGACGAGGTTGAGGTCTAGAAGTCCGAGGTAGAGCTTGACATACTGGTCTATCTGGCGCTCGGAGAGCTCCGAGTAGCCGTAGAGCTCGCAGTAGGTCTTATTGATGAGGTGGAAGAGTTTATGGCCGACGCCATACTTCTTGATCTCCCTCCTCGTATACTTGCGGACGCGGAGATTGTACTTCTCGAGAAGGAGGTTCGAGTACCTCATATACTTTTCGGGAAGCGACTCGGGGATGGTCATGCGGAACTCGACCCAGTCGGTCGATTTCGCGTAACCGAGGGCCTCGAGATGCTCCTTGTAGTAGGGATGGTGGTAGAAGGTCACCATCGTTCCGAGCTGGTCGTAACCGTCGACGAGCATGCCCTCAGTGTCGAAATCAGTGAAGCCGAGGGGTCCTCTATCTCCGTCGTGCCCCTTTCACGTCCCCATTCCTCAACGGTATGGAGAAGGGCCCCGGAGACCTCGCGGTCGTCGATGAAGTCTATCCATCCGAAACGGACGGCATTCCTCTTCCACTTCTCTATCGCGCGGGGATTGAGGATCGCTGCGACGCGGCCGACAAGCTTCCCGTCCTTATAGGCGAGGAAGAAGTCAGCGTCGCAGAAGTCGAAGGCCGCATTGCGGTCTTTGGAGAAAGTGGCGACATCGTCCGGGACAAGAGTCGGGACATAATAGGGATTGCCCTTGTAGAGGACATTGGGGAACTCGGCAAAAGTGCGGAGTTCCTTCTTCGTGGCGACTTTCTTTATCGTTACGGCCATTGTACCTAGTTCTTAACTGCAATAAGGTCACTGTACTTGAGGACGGGCCGGCGGGCGGCTGTCGTCTCGTCAAGTTTTCTGACAGGAGTATTATGGGGAGCCGTCATGAGGCTCTCAGGATTCTCAATCGCCTCGAGGGCTATCTTCCTCATTACGGAGATGAACTCATCGAGCGTCTCCTTGGACTCGGTCTCGGTGGGTTCTATCATTATGCTCTCGTGGAAAAGGAGAGGGAAATAGATCGTAGGGGCATGGAAGCCGTAGTCGAGCAGGCGTTTTGCGACATTGAGGGTCGTGACGCCGGTAGACTTGTCCTTGAGGCCGTCAAATACGAATTCATGCTTGCAGACGCCTTCGATAGGGAGCTCGTAGACGTCCTTGAGGGACTCTTTTATGTAATTGGCGCCAAGGACCGAAAGGGGTCCCACCCACTTGACATATTCCTTGCCGAGGCTCAGGAGGTAGGCATAAGCGCGGAGCATGACGGCGAAATTGCCCTGGAAACCGCTGACCTTGCCGAAGGTCTTCAGGCTCTCGCGGAGAGTCTCGCACACGCCGACAGGGCCCGAGCCGGGACCGCCGCCGCCATGGGGAGTAGAGAAGCTCTTGTGGAGGTTGAGATGCATGACGTCGAAGCCCATGTCGCCGGGACGGACCTTGCCGATAAGGGGATTCATGTTGGCTCCGTCATAGTAGAGAAGACCGCCGCAGCCATGGACGAGGGAGGCGATCTCGCGTATCTCCGTCTCGAAGAGGCCGAGGGTATTGGGGTTGGTCATCATGATGCCGGCGATATCGGGACCGAGAAGGGGTTTCAGGGCCTCGACGTCGATACGGCCGTCGGAGAGGCTCTTTACCTCGACGATCTCGAGGCCGCATACAGCCGCAGACGCGGGGTTGGTACCGTGGGCGCTGTCGGGGACTATCACTTTCGTGCGGGCGAGGTCGCCGCGACGGATATGGTAGTTGCGGATTATCATAAGGCCGGTGAGCTCACCATGGGCACCGGCGCAAGGCTCGAAAGTGAAGGCTTTCATGCCGGTTACGGCCGAAAGAGCCTTCTCGAGGCCTTCATAGACGGCTTTCGCTCCGCGTACCGTCTCCTCCGGCTGGAGGGGATGGAGGGCGGCAAAGCCGGGCATGGCGGCGATTTCCTCGTTTATCTTCGGGTTGTACTTCATCGTACAGCTGCCGAGAGGATAGAATCCGGTATCGACGCCGAAGTTCATCTGGGAGAGGTTGGTGTAATGGCGTACGACGTCGATTTCACTGACCTCGGGGAGAGCGGGCTTTTCCGCACGGAGGAGTCCGGCGGGCAGGGGCTCGGCCTCGGGATATCTGTTCCTGGGGAGAGAATAGCCCTGCTTGCCTTCGGACGAGAGTTCGAATATCAGTCTGTCGTAATATTTCATAATTTCTTCAGTATCTGGACAAGAGAGTCAATCTCTTCTTTGGTTCGTTTTTCTGTTACTGCGAAGGTAAGGAGACCTTCTTCTGTCGGATAGGCTCCGAGGATGCCGTTTTCAAGAAGCTTTG
>JAKSJS010000188.1 GCA_024398155.1 Bacteroidales bacterium
TCGTATGAAGCGCAACCGGATGTCCCGACTATGTCAATAAATAACCTGCCCGTTTCGCGTGGAAAGAACAAATACCGCTACAATCTTGACGAAGACAGCGGAAATTATGCGTATTGCGAGGGCAGACCGTTTGCAAAGGCTGTTGTCCAGAATCCTTATTGGCTGAAAACAAACTTCAAGGAGTGGAGAAAGGTTTTTGAGAACAAAAGCGAGACATTCCAGGTTTTCGGATATAATGCTTTCACGAGCCTGCTTTATTCCTTTACCGAGAATGAGCACGCGTTTGCGGATATGTATGGGAGCGTCGCAAAAATAACAGGAACGAATCCCGTACCGACCACGATGGGAACAAGCGTGGTGGACCCGTCCAATGGCGATGTCTATGTTTATGAGTTCTACAACAGGAGAGGATTTTACAAAGACGATCCGAGTCTCGCGGTTATTGATAAGGACAAAACAGGGTGGACGGTTCTGACAAGTGGATTCCCAATACCGCCAAGGATACGAAGTTCCGTCGTCGTAGACACCCTGTCCAACAAACTTGTCGGATACGGCGGGTACGGTATGTTCCGGTACGACGGCAGTTTCTACACATATACAAAAGGCGACGACAAATGGGTTGAACTGGCGAAAATGGCTGGCGATGAACTTCTGCCGAGAAGTATGCACGCGATGGCCATTGACGGTCACACGCTATACATTTTCGGCGGCGTGGGCAGCAGAAACGGAGAACAGATCCTTTCCGAGCACCTGTATACTCTTCATTCGATAAATCTTGATACCAATGTCTGCCGCAAGCTGTGGGAGATAGAATGGAATGAAGAGGATAAGGTTCCTACGGAAAATATGATACTTGACGGAGAAGGCAACTTCTATACTCTGATGTATGCGGAAACGTCAGCCAATTCATATCTCAAACTCTATAAATTCTGCATTGAAGACGGAAGTTACGAGACGTTTGGAAATGAGATTCCTATGCTTACCGACCGTCTTAGCTGCCAGGCCAATCTTTTCTATGACAAGCGGCTTTCCCTTCTTGTTGCGACAAAGACTGAGGATACGGTAACATACGAAACCGTTGCGAGCGCTTATGCCTTAGCGTTCCCACCTATGAATAAATCCATCAGTACGGTGACATTAAGGAAAAGGAGGATTATTGTCGGGTATTCGCTGTTATTGATTTTCCTTGCAGCTTTAGTTCTGCTCATTATACGGTTTACGAAGAATTACAGAGCAAAGTATGTTGAGGCACACAAATACATAACCACCCCGAAGGATGTGCCGGATTCAATATATCTGTTCGGCGATTTTACAGCACACTCCGACTCCGGCGAAGTGATAACATCCCGTTTTTATGCCAAACTCCGACAGATGATCTGTCTCCTTATAAGCACTTCTCAAAAGAACGGCATATCCACACAGCGGCTTACTGAAATACTTTGGCCGGACCGTGAAGAATACAACGCGAAAAACATAAGAGGTGTTACTATAAACCATCTCAGAAAGGCGCTTACAAAACTCCCTGGGGCCAAAGTTGATTATTCCGATGGCAGATATCGCTTTACAGCGGAGAACCCTCTCTATTGCGATTACATTGAATTCACAAACCAGATGGCGAGTGCGACCCCGGATATGGACAGAGTACTTGCTATCCTGTCAAGAGGACGGTTCCTCAGTTCCGAGAGTGACCCCGTAACTGAGCCTATCAAGGAAAACGTTGAAAGAGTTATTGTTCCGACAGTCCAGCTCGAGATGGAAAAGAGGTTCAACCTGAAGCAGTACCAGAATGTCCTCCTTTGCGGAAAAATACTGACTGAAATCGATCCTGTGGATGAGGACGCTATGAAATATTGCATCCGTTCCCTCGGAGCCCTTGGCAGAGAGGAGGAGGCGAGACAGCGCTACAACGATTTCCGCAAGAAATACGTTGCCTATTACGGAGAAGCCTACACAACCGAATACGATGCCATAATGCGATAGATTGTCAATAGACGTGCATACTTGCCATTTTGGCGGACGGCAGGAGGTTCACACCCCACCAGCTCATACAGAGCAGCAGCAAAGAGAAAACAAGTATGGCTATCGACAGCTTTCGGCTCCTTTCAGGAATATGTAAGAAGAGGAGATAGGAAATCCAGGTCGCGGCCGCCCAGGTTTCCTTCGGGTCCCAGCCCCAGTAATCACCCCAGGCGCGCTTCGCCCAGATGGACCCGATCACCATACCAAGGGTCAGGAAGCCCCAGCCGACACGCACAATCTTGCGCGAGGCGTCATTCCTTATTATATATAACACAAGAGCGGCGGCAAGGATTACGAAAGCCGCGACATAAGCCACGATGTGGGGAACGAACCAGAAACTCCTCAGGACGGGAGCTTCGGGAGTTCCATAAACCACGAGCTTGAAGACGGCAAAGACGGCCGTGAGGGCGGCAAGGACCGCGGCGTAAAGCCACGGACGGCCGCTGCGGCCCGAAAAAGCCGCCATCAGAATCGCCGATACGAGCATTATCCAGAGGGCAGTTTCCTTTACCGGAGCCCAGGGGTCACGCACGCAGAGAAATA
>JAKSJS010000189.1 GCA_024398155.1 Bacteroidales bacterium
AAGATGGAGAGTGTACTCGAAATATCTCTAGAAGCCGCTACGGCTTTTACGCGAAGGGATCAGCGCTATCAGGTAACCGATGGCGCTGATTGCCGTTATTGAGACGAGGATGTCAAGCGGCTTGAGGATTACGGGATAGGAGTTCACGACGAAGTTGCCGGGCATCTTTATCATGCCGGTGGCGCTTTGGAGGGCGACGAAGGCAATGCCGATCAGGAGGCCGGCAAGCATGCCGAGCAGGGATATGAGCCATCCCTCGAGGACAAAGATCCTCCGTATGAGCCTGTCGTCGGCGCCGAGGCTGCGGAGCGTTGCGATGTCGCCCTGCTTCTCGATTATGAGCATCGAGAGGCTGCCGAAGATGTTGAGGGCGATAATGATGATGACGAAGATGAGGATAAGCCATATCGCGGCCTTCTCGTATTTCATCATCTTGTAGAGCGACTCGTTCTGCATGTAGCGGTCACTCACTTTGAAACCTTCTCCAAGGCCCTCCATTACATATTTGCGGACGCGCTCGAGCTCGCTCCGCCCGGCGCCTTCGGCGAGGCGGATCTCGACGGCGCTGATTTCTCCGGACTCATACTCGAGAAGGTCCCACATCCTGTCGATGGGGAGGATGATGTAGGAGTTGTCTATCTCGCTGTTGAGGGTGAAGGTCGCGGAAGGGAATACGCGGGTAGAGTTCAGGGACTCTTCGGGGCTCGTAAGGGAGATCTTGCCGGTACGGGTGGGGAAGTAGAGGTTGATGCCGGAGAGGAAGCGGGGATTGATCTCCATCTTTGCGGCCAGTCCGGCGCCGACAACGGCCATGGGGCGGGGGCCGTTGTGGAGGGAGACCTCCCCGAGCCTTATGTGGGCGCGGATTGGACTCGCCGCCTCATGCACTTCGTCGACGCCCTTGGCACGGGCTACGCCCTGGTTGCCGTCGTAGTCGATGAAGACGGTCTCTTCGAGGACCGTGCACATCGACGCTACGGCATCGTCTTCGCGAAGGCGGTCGTAGACTTCGCCTTCGGGGACGAAGACCTTGCCGGTCGCGGGGGTTATCAGGAGGTCAGGTTCGATATTGCCCATCATCGACTCGACCAGTGAGTCAAAGCCGTTGTAGACGGACATTATGATAACAAGTGCCGCCGTCCCGATAGCCATACCTATCGAAGAAATCGCCGAAATAATATTTATTACGTTATGCGATTTCTTGGCGAAGAGGTATCTCTTGGCTATGAACAGCGGCAGATTCAATTTGCTTAAAAATCTGGTCGGATTAGAAGCTGAGGGCGATTCCGATGAAGTCGTCGGCCTTGAGGGCGGCGCCACCGATGAGGCCTCCGTCGATGTCGGCCATTGCGAAGAGCTCCTTGGCGTTGGAAGGCTTGCAGCTTCCGCCGTAGAGGATGGACATCTCGTCAGCAACCTCGGCACCGAACTTGTCGGCGACGACCTTGCGGATGAAGGCGTGGATTTCCTCGGCCTGCTCGGCGGTAGCGGTCTTGCCGGTACCGATGGCCCAGACGGGCTCGTAGGCGATAACGATGTTCTTCATGTCCTCGGCGGTGAAGTTATAGAGAACGTTTACTATCTGGGTCTTGCAGACGTCGAAGTGCTTCTCAGCCTCTCTCTCCTCGAGGTTCTCACCTACGCAGAGGATGACCTTGAGGCCGGCGGCGAGGGCGAGCCTGGTCTTCTCGACGAGCTTCTCGTCGGTCTCACCGTAGTACTGACGGCGCTCGGAGTGACCGAGGATGGTGTACTCGCAACCTACGGAAGTGAGCATGTCGACGGAGATTTCTCCGGTGTAGGCGCCCTTTGCCTTGTCGGCGCAGTTCTCGGCGGAGAGGGCTACGCGGGTACCTTCCACGGCCTTGCCGCAAGGGTAGAGGTGGGTGAAAGGAGTGGCGATGATGAGCTGGACGTCAGCTGGGACTTCAGCGGATTTTGCGACTACGGCCTCGGCGAGAGCGATGCCTTCAGGAACTGTGGTGTTCATCTTCCAGTTGCCTGCAACGATGTGTTTTCTCATTTTTATTGTGTTTTAATAGTTTATGCTTTCAAAGCGGTCGCAAAATTACTATAATTTCGCTACCTTTGCAAGCCAGTAACAAATGAATGAAATAAATCGATGAAGAATTTTGTAGAAGAACTTAGATGGAGGGGCATGATCCATGACATCACTCCCGGCACAGAAGAAGAACTCGCCAAGGGTATGATGTCCGCGTATGTAGGTATCGACCCCACCGGAGATTCACTCCATATAGGTCACCTCGTAAGCATAATGATCCTCAAGCACTTCCAGGCCTGCGGCAACAAGCCGTACGCCCTTGTCGGAGGCGCTACCGGAATGATCGGCGACCCCTCTATGAAAAGCCAGGAGAGAAACCTCCTCGACGAGGAGACCCTCGCCCATAACGTCGCCTGCATAAAAGCCCAGCTCGCCCGTTTCCTCGACTTCAATTCCGACGCCGAGAACAAGGCCGAGCTCGTCAACAACTACGACTGGATGAAGGACTACACCTTCATCAACTTCACCCGCGACATCGGCAAGCTCAT
>JAKSJS010000019.1 GCA_024398155.1 Bacteroidales bacterium
CGCTGAGGAGGTGTCCGAGCATCGCGACGGGCGTCTGCTGGCGTGTGAAGATCGTCTGGGAGGCGCCATTGTCGACTTTCGCGAAGTGCTGGAGGGTATTCCACTCGCTCGAGGAGCCCTCGAGCTGATTGACTCCCGGATGGACGATGCCGCCCTGGGCGTCAAAGGAAAGGCTGGTGGAATCCCCGGCGAAAGGAAGCGCGACATAAAGCGAGGAGGGCCTTTCTTCGGGAAGCCTTCGGAGGGCATAGAGAAGCTCAATCCTCGGGCTGTTCTCGTAGAGGCGGAATTCTATCCATGCACCCCTGTCGTCCAGGCCTCCGAGCTTCCCATGGAGGGTGAAGATCCTGTAGAGGGGACCATAGCGGACGTCGTCATAACGGATGTCGGTAAGCCCGAAACGGTCAAGGCCCCGGGAGTCGGTCTTCACAAGCTGGTAGCGGTCCTGGAGGGTCTCGTAAAGGAGGGAGCCGAATCCCCATTCGGCGCCTCCGTCCACGAGCTCGCGGCCTGTCGCCTTGTCGATTATGCTCGCTATAGAGGCTTTTTCCTTATCGATTGTGACCTTGTAGAAGCTGTTCTCCATCTCGAAGATGTCGTCCTGCCTCTCGGCCGGTTTCGCGCTCTGGGGCTCGTCTACATAGATATTGTAAGTCCTCGAACCGAGGGCCGGGATGTCCTTTGCGTAGAGGGCGTAGAAGGAGCCTTCGTTCCTCGAGCCGAGATACTGGTGGAGAACCTCGTTACCCTCCTCGTCGACGATCTTGAAGTCGTGGCCTCTCGGCACTACGACCTCGTCGATGTACACCTGAGTGTAGGAGTCGCGGTTCCATGCAAGGGGGTTGAAGAGCGTGAGAGTCGGAACGTCACGCTTTCCGATGTTAGCCTGGAGGTAGCCGCTTGCCGTTTCCATGAGGAGGCGGGAGTCGCGCTGGGCCGTCCATGCGAAAGCGCCCTTGTTCTGGAACTGGATCTGGGAGTTCCAGCATGTCGGGTCCCAGATGCTTTCAGCCGCGCCGAAGGTATGCTCGTCGTAGAGGATCAGGTTCTCGTGTATATTCAGGATCTCCTCCTCGGTTTTTTGAGGTACGTCGGCGCCGTTGAGCTCGGCCATGGCGAGAAGGCCCTGGGCGGCGATGATGTCGGCATGGGCCTTCCTCGCGACGGACGTCTCCCTCGCTGCGGAGCCGAAGCCGTCGGTCCACCAGTCAGGCCATGCCACCCTGTGGGTCTGTCTGAGGGCGGGGTCCTGCTTCTCTATATACTCGAAGAACTCGCTGGGAAGGGCAAAGCGCAGCTTGATGTTCTCGTGGGTCTCGTTCCACTTCATAACGAAGTCGCTGACCCTGTCCGTCGGGGGCGCATTGTCGGTATCCGCACCGGCAAACTGGACTCCGAAAATGTCGTAAGGATAGTCACGCTCCTCGAGAGACCTTAGGAAGCTAGTAGCGTTCTGCTCCACCTTGGGCATGTCGCATGCGGTAATGCCCCACCATATTCCTGTCACGTATATCTCGGACCTGTAAGCCATGAGGCTCTTGCCCGAGGGGGACTCCCAGTTGAAGACCGTCGGCTTGTCGAAGGGCGCGAGGGATTTGTGGATATTCTCGCCCATCCAGAGATATTTGACGCCGAGGTCGCTGAGGAAATCCGTCATGCACCATGCGATGCCGTTGACGTCATTCTGCATGGCAACCTTGACGGGGATACCATGCTCCTTCAGCACTTTAAGAGGCTGAAGGAAGTACTTCATGGAGTTCTCGTCCACGACGTCAGCCATGTTGAAGGCCATGGCGGTGACCTCGATCTGACCTCTCTTCACACAGTCGACGAACCTCTTTACCTGGCTCTCAGGCCTCGTCTCAAGGTACTCGGCGGCAATCCATGCCGACTCGCAGGTCCATTTGAAACGGCAATCCTCGGGATAGTCCTCCGTCTTGTCGCAATAGTCGACGGCATAGTCGATATACCTCATGTGCTCGGCAATTATTTCATGCTGGGGACGGGTATAGCCGATATCGGTGTGGGAGTGGTGGACAAGATAGATCGTCCATTGCCTGGAGGGGCCTTCCTGGGCCGTCGCCATAACTGCGACGGCGAGGAAAATGAGGGATAGGAGTGCTTTTTTCATATATTTGCAAACTTGTATTTACCTTTTCAACGCAAATCTAGAAATATTTTCCGTAGTTTTGCAAAATCGTTATAGCAAAGTATGAAAAATCTCCTCCTCAAGGCCGTTCTTCCGGTCGTAACATTAGTCCTTGCCGCCTCATGCGGCAACCAGCCAACAATTTCCAACCCGCTTGACATCAAGATGGGAGACCCCTACGTACTGCTTGCCTCCGACGGCTGCTACTATATGTACGGAACAACGGAAGAGGACGGCTACAGCGCCTACCGCTCGACCGACCTCGTAAACTGGGAGAGCATCGGGCGCGTATATGAAGGCCGCGCCGAGGGCTCATGGACAGAGTCCTGCTTCTGGGCGCCGGAAGTGTATGAGCGCGACGGGAAGTTCTATATGTTCTTCAGCTCCAACTGGAAAGACAACCCGACCGGCGAGCTCGAGAATTTCCGCATCGGCGTAGCCGTCGCGGATTCTCCCGCCGGCCCGTTCAGGGACATGTACGACAGGCCTGTCTTCGATCCGGGCTACCCCATCATCGATGCCGACGTGTTCTTTGATGAGGATGGAAGATGCTACCTCTACTATTCAAGATGCTGCTACAAGCATGCTGTAGAAAGCGAGATCTCGGAATGGGCCCGAGAAAAGGGTCTTTTCGACGAGGTCGAGGAAAGTTGGATCTACGGCGTCGAGCTCAAGCCCGACTTCAGCGGAGTCATCGGCGAGCCGGTGCTCATGCTCTGCCCTCCCGCATCGATGAGCGACGCCCAGAGCGAGTGGGAAAGCCGTTCCGTGACTTACGGGGAAGCGGGCCGCCGCTGGACGGAAGGGTCGTTCCTCATCAAAGAGGACGGTGTATACTACATGATGTATTCCGCAAACTTCTTCGGTGGCGAGCATTACGCAATAGGATATGCGACCGCGGACTCCCCTCTCGGTCCCTACACCAAATCTTCCGACAATCCCGTACTTGAGAAATGCTCAGTACCCGGCGGCGAGATCACCGGAGTCGGCCATAACAGCGCCGTCCGTTCGAAAGACGGAAAGACGCTTTACTGCGTATATCACGGCCGCACGAAAGCGACAGGACCCGACAGGGTCGTGTTCATCAGCAGGATGGACATCGGGGACGGACATCTCTCCGTCACGAAGCCTACTCTGAAAGCTGAGCTTCGATAATCTCTTCTCCGGCAACAAGAACTTCCTTATCTCCGTCCTTCTTGAAGGAAAGGTCGGTGATCATTGTGCGGCGGGGGCCGATCCTGTCCTTGCTCCAATGGGAGTGGAAGACCATCCTCATCTTCCCGTCCTCATCGATGAAGACGCTGCTGTGGCCTGTACCGACAAGTCCGCCGAGCCTGTGGAGTATCGGATTCTTTCTGTATTTCTTCCATGGTCCGAGAGGGGATTTCGCGACGGCGAAGCCGACTGCGTAATCCTGGCTGCGGTAGTCGTTGGCCGAGTATGTCATGTAGTAGAGGCCGTTATGCTTGAATACGGTAGGACCCTCGGCGACTTTGCCCATCCTGCGCTCCCATCCCCTCTTCGCATAGATGCAGCGGTGCTGTTCCCCGACGACATGGGTCAGGTCGTCTGACAGGCGGGACGAGCGTATCTCGTTGCCCTTGCCCAGGTCGAAACGGACCCAGTACATGTAGTACTTCCCGTCGTCATCCCGGAAAAGGGTGTTGTCTATGCCGCAGCGGTCGTCTGTCAGAAGACCGCTGCCATGAGTCCGGTACGGGCCCGTTATAGACTCCGAAACGGCGACACAGACCTTTTCCTCGGCGGTATAGAGCATGTAGAACAGATCACCTACGTGGTAGACCTCCGGCGCCCAGAACATCTTGTCGCCGACGACATCGTCCTTATGGAGGGCATAGCCGTCACGGGCTCCGCCCTCCTCAAGAGTCCAGTTTACAAGGTCCGTGGAGGAATAGGCCTTGAAACCGTCCGGGTCACCGGTTCCGAAGATATAGTATTTACCGTCATAATGGCATACGAAAGGATCGGCAAGGCACAAGGCCGCAGCAAGCACTATTGCAAAGAGTGTTTTCATTTCTGGTTTTCTATCTGGGAGATAATGTCGTCACAGTTCTGGATGATGCGGCGGTTCATGCGCCATCCTATGAGTCCGCCGGCAACGAGGCCGACTGCAATGCCCACAAGCATCGATATGGCAAGCTTGGGCTCCTCGGAATTGAACCAGACCTCGAGTCCGAGCCAGGAGGCCCAGAGGATGCCGAGAAGGAGGCCCCACTTGACCCAGTCCTTATACTTGGTCTTGAGCTCCCTGACCGATTTGGAGAAGGTCAGCAGGTCGCACGAAGCGATATCGGTACTCTGTACCTTGTGGTTGTACTTCCAGTCGAGGAAGATGCAGAAGGCCATGAGGGCGACTGTTCCTCCGACAAACCACCAGGAGGCATTGATGACGGGGTTGTAGTGGAAGACAAACGGGGAGGCTACAATCACGAATATACCGCAGAGGACGCTGACAGAAGCAAGTGACCTTATGCTCCTGATCTTTGTCTTCATGACATCGCGCATGAGCCTGTCGTTTATTATTTCCTGTTTATCGAGTTCGTTCTTGAGGACGCTGTAATCCGAGCGCATCTGCTCGAGAGAGTAATCATTCGTTTCCATCTTTCATGTTTTTAAGTTGTTCCCTGATCCTTACAAGCTTGACAGATACATTCTTTGCCGACATTCCGACGATCTCTCCGATCTCGTCATAGCTCAAGGCCTCGAGCCATAGCATGACTATGCTGCGGTCCACAAGGCCGAGCCTGTTGATGCGGCTGTAGAGCTGGCGCAGCTGGAGGGTGTTCTCGTTAACTTCGTCGAAGGGGTCGATCCCGATGCTGAGAGGAACTCTTTCCCCTGATTTTTTCTTCTTCCTGTCCGCGCTGATGCATGCGTTGAGCGCAATCCTGTAGATCCATGTCTTCGGAGACGACTCCTTCCGGAAGGAATCGAATCCGCTCCATATCTTCAGCAGGATGTCCTGGAAGAGGTCCGAGACTTCGTCATTGTCCTTGGAGAACATATAGCACACTGCATAGATGGTGCTCTTGTACTCCCTGACTAGCCTGGTGAAATCCTGTTCTCTTTCTGTCATTTCCTTGTTCTTGTATCAGTTTTACTCTTTAGACGCACATATCCCGGTTTTACTACAAGAAAATGGTGCAATCCCCGTCCGGACTACACCATTTTTATTGTTTTCGTCCATTTCTGGTGCGTAGAGCGCTCTCTGTACACCAAACCTCAGGCCTTGTATTCGACAGCGGCTTTCACAACGGGGATAGCGGCCTTGTAGCCCTCGAAGTACCTGTCGAAGCCGGCGACATCCTCGGGGTCGGGATCGACGGAGACTCCGGCATTGCCGGCAAAGACCTCCTTGTCGAGCCAGTCGGGAAGGCTGAGACCGTCCTTGGAAACCGCATACGCGGCGAGAAGGGCTATGCCCCATGCGCCGCCTTCTCCGGCGGTTTCCATGACGGAGATGGGAGAATTGAGGGCTGCGGCAAGTACTCTCTGACCGACGTTGGTCGTCTTGAAGAGTCCGCCGTGGCCGGTGATGCGGTCGACCTTGACACCCTCCTTCTTGAAGAGCACGTCATTGCCGGACTTCAGGGCTCCTACGGTCGCATAAAGGACGGACCTCATGAAGTTTCCGAGGTTGAACCTGTCCGTTGCACTCCTGAGGAATACAGGACGTCCCTCCGTACATCCCATGATGGGCTCTCCGGATACATAATTATAGGAGATGAGGCCGCCGCAGTCCTTGTCGGCCCTGTCTGCAGCTTCAAAAAGCTTGGTATAGACGACCTTCATGTCAACGGGCACTCCAAGGAGCTCCTGGTATTCCCTGAAGAGACCGATCCATCCGTTCATGTCGGACGTACAGTTGTTGCAGTGGACCATAGCGACGAGGCTTCCGTCGGGGGTAGTCACGAGGTCGATGATCTCATAAGGGCGGGAGAGTTCCTTCTCAAGGACTATCATCGAGAAGGATGAGGTACCTGCGGAGACGTTGCCGGTTCTCTGCTTTACGGCATTCGTGGCGACCATTCCGGTACCGGCGTCGCCTTCAGGAGGGCAGAGGGGGATGCCGGCCTTGAGATGGCCGGACTCATCGAGCAGGGCTGCGCCCTCCTCGGTGAGGAATCCGGCATTCTCGCCGGCCTTAAGGGACTCGGGCATAATGTCGAGGAGCTTCCAGCCATATCCCTTGGGAGCTACGAGCTCGTCGAACTTCGAGACCATTGCCGCATCATAAGTGCCGGTCTTGGGGTCTACCGGAAGCATGCCGGACACGTCACCCACGCCGAGTACCCTGCGGCCGGAAATCTGCCAGTGGACATATCCTGCGAGGGTTGTAAGGTAGTCTATGTCCTTTACATGCTCAGCGCCGTCGAGTATAGACTGATAGAGATGGGAGATGCTCCATCTCAAGGGGATGTTGTAGTTGAACAGCTCCGAAAGCTTAGCCGCAGCGGCTCCGGTGTTGGTGTTCCTCCATGTACGGAACGGTGCAAGGATCTTCCCGTCCTTGTCGAAAGCCATGTATCCGTGCATCATCGCGCTGATGCCGAGTGACGCAAGAGTCTCTATCTCGCAGCCGTATTTCGCCGCGACATCCTTCCTCAGGTCGGCATAGCAGTCCTTGAGTCCGGCCCATACTGCATCGATGCTATATGTCCATATTCCGTCAACGAGCTGGTTCTCCCACTCGTGGCTTCCCTGTGCGATAGGTTTGTTCTGCTGGTCGATGAGAACGGCCTTGATCCTTGTGGATCCGAGCTCGATTCCGAGGACGGCCTTGCCTGAAATGATAGTCTGTCTTGCGTCCATAACTTGGTGTATTGTGGTTGGTTTGTTATTTCTTCGGAGCAGACGAGGCCCGGGAGACGAACTGTCCCTGCGTCTCGACCTGCTGCACGATAGCATTGTTTGAGTTTATATTGTCGAAAAGTATATCCACCGCCTTGTTGGCCATGACCTCGAGAGGCTGGCGGATGCAGGAAATCGGAGCATAGAAGAAGTCGAACGCTGAGTCGCTGTCAAATCCGACAAGACCCAGCTGATGGGGAATCTTTATGCCCTGGTCCTTGATGTAGTACAGGCAGTTGACGGCAATCGTGTTGGTCGCGAAGACAAGCGCCTCCGAACCGGATTCGAGAGCTTCGCGGACAATCATGGCGCAACTGTCCTTGACGTTCTTCGCATCCACACACCGTATGTCTTCGTACTGCGAGAGGTTGTTGTCGGCCATCGCCTCCTTGTATCCGGCGGCACGGCCGATCATGTGGGAGAGATTGAGGTCATACCCGACGAAGGTGATCCTCTTGTATCCCGCGTCGATCAGGGCCTTGGTAGCGTCATGACCGGCACTTGTGTTGTTGAGACACAGATAGCTGGTCTTGAGCTCAGGGAAATAACGGTCCAGAAGGACGAACGGGACGTTCGTGTTGATAAGGTACTGGACCGTGTCCTCGGAGCCCTCGCAGGGGACGAGGATGATGCCGTCAACCTCCTTGGAGAGCAGGCGCTCGACCTGTTTGGCCATCTTCTCCGCATTCTCGTCCGAAGAGGCGAAAAGGGTCATGTAGCCCTTTTCCTCCGTCGCGGACTCGATATACCTCGCGAGATCGGCGAAGAACTGGTTGGAGATATCGGAGACGATCACGCCAATTGTCTTCGACGAGCCGTTCCTCAGGCTCTTTGCCAGTCCGTTGGGTTTGTAATTGAGTTCCTTTGCTATCCGCTTGACCTTTTCGGCCACGTCCTTATTGACTCTGTACTGCTGTTGTTTGCCGTTGAGAACGAACGACACAAGAGAGGTTGACACCCCCGCTGCAGCAGCTACATCCTTCAAAGATACACTGTTTTTCTTGGCCATTTCTTTCTTGAGTTATTTGTTCTTATATTATATAGCAAAGTTATTAACAATTATGTTTTATTTCAAACACCTGGAAATTTTCAGCGCGCATCCGCCCGCGCCCGCGAGTCGGATTTCAAGAGTCTTGCCTCCTTCCATTTCGAATTCCTCCTCTACGAGATGGTTCGGCTCTTCATCGGTGTCGTCGGCGTCGAAACAGGCTCTCACCATGAATTTCCCGGAGCCGAGGAAATCAGTCGGTATCTCCACTGCGCGCGGCTCGGAGTTGTTTATCGCACCTACGAACCAGTCGTCGCCATGACGTCTTGCGACGACGCAATATTCCGCGATTTCAGCAGCCGGGACAACCGTATCGTCCCAGTTTGTCGGTATCGAACAGAGGAAATCGAAACCGGGCTGGCCGCGGTACGCGTCGGGGTAGTCGCAGACCATCGCGAGATAGCTTTCCATGACGATATACATGCCGAGCATGTGACAGCGCGTGCTGGTCACAACGGGAGCATGGTACGTACATTCGTACTTGTCCATGGGCACGCTCCTGAAGCCGCCGAGATGGTAGTCGGCCGGACCGGCAAGCAGGCGTGTGAAGGGCATGTTGATGTCATGGTCGGCGCCCATCGAGCGGCCGGTGTCCCACTTGTATACTTCGTAGTTGAGGGTTCCCTCGCGCGTGAATTCGTTGGGGTAGGTGCGCACAAGCCCGGAAGGCTTGCTCGCGCCGTGGAACTGGATGAAGAGATGGTGGTCGGCGGCCTTGCGGAGGATGTCCTCCTGGATCCGTATCATCTCCTGGTCGTCACGGTTCATAAAGTCCACCATCATTCCCTTGACGCCCCACTCGTTGAACTTGTCGAAGACACGGTCTATGTCCTTGTAGAGGGCCGCCCAGTTGAGCCAGACATGGATGTCCACGCCCTTGCTCCGGGCATAACTGCAGACACGCGGGAAATCCAGACGCGGGTCGTGGCGGGTAAGGTCGGCGTTCGGGCCGGCGAGGCCGAAGCCGGGACCGTCGTCGATATACCACGGCATGTCGGCATATCCGTAGACGGAATGGTATTCAAGTCCGCTCGAGGCGGCGAAGTCGATGTAGTATTTGGCGGTCTCGAAGTTGTTGCCCCACTGGAAAGTCGTGTCGGGGGCAACGCTGTCATTCCACCACGGGAAAGTCGTCTTTCCGGGCTTGAGCCAGCCAAGGTCCTCGACCTTGCAGGGATCCGCGAGGGTCGTCAGGACCGTCGATTCGATAAGGGCTCCGGCGCGTCTGGAGAGCTGGAAGACCCTCCATGGGCTTCTGTGAGGCAGGTCCGCCACGACACTGGTCTTCCAGTCGCGGAGGCTCGGGGAGAGCCTCGAGCCAAGGACTCCGCCCTTTTTCATAAGATACATTCCGGCATAGTCCACGAGGTTCGCCTCCATGACCGCCATGTTGCAGCCGGGAAACTCAAAGAGGGTCGGCATGTCAATCAGGACGTTCTCTTCGAGCGAGGAACAGCTTACGCGCGAGTAAGGCCCTTCATGGGAATTGATATATCCGTCACGCAGATAGAGAGCCGTCACTGTCGGGTCGCCGGCAGTGCGGATATCCATCCTCTCGTTCATTATCGTAAGCGTCTCCCATCCCTGCTGTTCGGGGAATACATAGCGGAAGGCGACAGCATCGTCGAAGGCCCTCACGTACAGGTCGATCCTGCGGCCAGTCGCCTTGTCCGTAAGAGGAATGACGGCCTGGTTGCTAACGGAGAGGACATGGCTCTTCTTGCCTACGGGAAGGTCGTACTCGTCGATGACCTTTGTGGTCTCCGGCTTTCCCATTTTCACGTTGTCGCCAAAAGTCCCGTCATCGAACTCGAATCCGAGAGCAGAAGGCTCCACAAGGGTCTTCCCGCCGTATGAGATGGAATACTGAAGCCTGCCCGACGCGGCCGAGACGGTTATCTTCGAAGATCCGTCAGGAGAAGACAAGACGGTTTTCGGGGCCCCGCCGAGGGGAAGGGCCCACAAAAACGCCAGCAGGACTATTCCGTATCTTGTCATATATTCTTAATGGTTTTGCCGGAAACGACGTACTTCTGGACGTCGATGTTTCCGCTTACAACCTCAACGAAGGGAACACCGTCCTTGAGACCTACAGTACCGAAACCGGTTTCGGTGGAGAGGAATGAGCGGAAGTTGTCACCTACCTTGGAGTCGATGTAGAGAGTCTTCTCGACTGCGTCGTAGCGGGCGCCGGTAAGGGCCTCAAGGAGAGCGTAGCTCGAGAGGGCGCGTCCGTACCATGAACCGCACTCGTACTCGTTGAAGGGGTTGCGGACGGTACCGTCATAGCGGTCACGGCATGTGCGGACGATGTCAAGGCCTTCCTCGACACATCCTTCTGCAATGAGGTGGGCGGCTACCTGATACTCGATGCCGGTCCATACCTCGTCGCTATAGACGAAGGGAAGGTTGGGCTTCTCGCCATGAGGCCATGAGCAGAGAAGGAGACCGCCCTCGTTGCCCATGGCGTAGCCCGGGCGCTGGGGGTTGGCATGGTCGCGAAGGTCATGCTTGAGGTTGTACTTGTAGACGGAAAGGAGGTGGCTCTTTACCTTCTCGTGGTCGAGGGGTTCCTCGAGACCGGCGAAAGTCGTCATGAAGCAGCCGAGGACACCGTCGGAGATACAGCCCTTGCCATACTGGTATTTGGGACCTTCCTTCTTGAGGATTTCCTGGGCCTCGGGGCTGTAGGTGCTCTGGAAGGACTGGGCGGTAAGCGGTGAAGGAGCCTGAAGGCCTTCCCACTTGACCTGCTGGTAGAAATACTCGCCGTTCCAGAGGTCGTTCTCCATGAAGTTCCTGCTCTTTTCGAGAAGTTCCTCATAAGGCTTGAGTTCTTTCTTCTTGAGCATCTTGAGGTCCTTGGACATCTTCACGAAGCAGTTGAGGGCGGAGGTGTAGAAGCTGGTGCACATTCCGTCGGGGCCCCAGAATTCAATGTCGTAAGTGTTGTGGTGAGGCTCCTCGAAGGCGCCTATGCGGCGGGGATCCCAGGTCCTGATGCAGTAATCCATGCTCTGTTTGATCTGGGGATACATAGCCTTGATCCATTCGTTGTCGCCACTGATCCTCCACTCGCGGTAGGCTTTGATGATGCCGCCGGGCTGGCCGTCGGAAGCGGCATGGAAGTCATGACGCAGAGGACGGATGGGGAGGTTCGCACGGAAAGCCTGATGGCCTTCGGTGTTCTGGTCCACGTAGAACTCGGTCTCGCGGAGGGAGCGCTCGAGACGGGGGAAGAGATGGGGAACGGCCTGGGCGTAGTTCCAAACGTGCTCGCAGGAGCCGTGGCAGCTGCCCCAGTTGTCACCGCTGCCTTCCCAGACCCAGAACTTGCCGTCATGCTGGCGCATTACGGTAGTGGACTTGAGGATGGTGAGGTTGGCGCTTACGGCCTCGAGGACCTCGGCGGGAAGGGTGCTGTCGAAGAAGGCCTCGGAGAACTGGAGGCTCTTTTCCTTGAGGCTGTCATAATTGGCATCCCAGTAGGCGACGACCTCTTCGAGGTTCTTGAAGCGGCGGCTGTAGTAGGGCTCGTAGCGGAGAGGGTTGTCCTTGAAGTTCTCGGGATCGTAGCATGAACCGTAATCGGCCTCGCAATTGGGCTCGGGACCGATGCGGTGGAAGGAAGTCGGGAAATACCATGCCATGTGGACATGGACGGTCTTGCTCTCGCCGGGCTGGAGGTTTACGGGAACGTAAAGGGATCCGCCGGGGGCGCCGTCACCGGTGCCGTTGGGAACGATCTCGCCGCTCGACGCCTTGTTCCAGGCCATTGTGAGGGGATCGAACCATCCGCCGCGGAACCAGCAGTAGTCGCACTGGGTAGCGTCATCGTCAGTGTAGATGGCGAAGCGGCCCTCCCACTCGGGATTGCGCTCGGTGGGGTCCTGACGGAGGACAAAGCCGTTCTTCATCTCCTCGACGCATGAGAGAGCCTCATGGGAAGTGAAGACGAAGTTCCTCGTATTGAACGAGAAGATGGCCTCAATGGGCTTGTCGGAGGTGTTGGTGAAGGTGTATTCGAAACCTCCTACAGGAAGTCCGGAGTCATCCTCGTCATCGGGAATGAAGGGGTTCCAGACAGTGATTTCGGCCTTGAGAGGCATGTCGTCATCCCAAAGCTCGAGACTTGCGAAGGGGAACTTGGGAGTGAACTTTCCGTTGTCGAAACGGGGAAGTCCCCAGGTGTTGCCGCCTACTCCCATGCCGCCTTCGTTGCGGCCGAACTTCTTGTATGCGGGAACATTTGTTTCAAGTACTTTCGTACCGTTCTCGAGACCTTTGACGCAGATTGCCGCAAAGGTGCAGGGCTCGTGGAAGAGCTGGGGATAGTGACGGAGCGACATGTGGGAAATGGCGCCCGTGCCTTCATAACAGAACATACCGGTGCCGATTCCGCCGATGGGGAATGCGACATGGTCAAGTTCGCTGCCCGTGTAGGACTGGTTGTACTCATGAGCGGACGACGCGAAGGCGAATACGCTCAGAGACAGGAGTACTGCAAGTGCTTTCTTCATAATACTTTATTAGTTAAACATTAATATTCTTCAATGTATCCTTTGATTATCCAGGGGGCAACGGCAACGCCGTCCTTGTTCGTCGAGCTCACGGCAACGACTGTGTGGTCGTCCCATACCGTTATCGAGTTCCACTTGCCCTCACGGTAGGCCGGGACCTCGAAGGGACGTGAGAGAGCGCCGAAATTGCGCGCAGTGCTGTCGCCGACGGCGACCTCCATGCACGAGCGCTCCCAGGCGCTGTCCCTTCCAGAAACCGTCTGATAGCTGAGGACCGTATGGCCGTCAGGCATGACGATAAGGTAGGGGGCTCCCATATAGACATGGCCGGGGAAGCGGTCGGAAAGACAGAACTCACGCTCGGGCGAGTCGGCGCCGACCGGCGAGCTCCAGCAGTCGGAAACCGGCGTCCTCACCGTCGCTGGCTGGAGTCTCCCGCGCCCGTCGTCCTCTATTGCGACGACGATCTCGTCCCCTATGATCACAGGGACGGGCATGCCGTCACGATGACGGGGCCGGAAGCAGACCGTAACGGGATCCTTGCTCCAGCTCAGGCCTCCGTCAGCGGAGGAGAGCATGGAGATCTCCTGCTCCTCCGTAGAGGGATAGGAGGCCTCGTTTGCGAAATATATCTGTACGGTACCGTCGGGCAGCTCGAGGAGCGAAGGCTCCCAGCAGCCGACCCTGGCGTACAGTCCCGCCTCGAAGATGATCTCGGGCTTGGACCATGTATGGCCGCCGTCGGAAGAGCGGGTCACGGCTATGCAGTACGGGCCTATTCCCTGGTCGCTCGGACGATAGTTGCACGCGCCGATTATCGTGCCGTCGGAGAGCTGACGGACCTCGGGATTGGAGGCCCTCATCCCGATGCCGCCGGTCTTGCCTGTCCATCCTATCATGTCGAACATCACCGACACGTCCTTCCACTCCTTCCCTTCGGGGTCAGTGCAGTGGGAAGCGACGGCGCGGCCTGTAAAGTCCTCGTAGACGGCAAGGTGGGAGCCGTCCGAGAGGGTTATGATGCGCGCATAGACGCCCTCGAGCGCTATTTTTGTCTCGGTCGAACGGTCCCAGCGGATACGCAGGTTCTCCTGCGCATTCACGCTAAGTGCCGCAAATAAAGCTGTCGCGGCAAACAGTATTTTCCTCAATCCTACCATTTGTTTATCTCAGTGTCGAGCCATTTGAACCTTTTGTTGTAGAAATCCTTCATATATCTGACTTCGCCCAGGAACGAACCGTTGACGACAGGCTGCGACCATACATTAGTGCTAAGAATGGGCCATCTCTTGAAATTCCTGTCCGCCGCCTCCCGAATATATTCCGCCCTCCTGTCGATGAAGTCGGGAATCTTCTCGAACTCGGGTTTCAGCTCGTTCCAACGGTCCTTTACCTTCTTCCTGAAGGAGGGGTCCTGGAACAGGAGGTAGTACCAGCCCCATCCATAGCCCTGGAAGCCGTAATCCTTGACATAGAAGCCCTCGGGGCCGTTCCCGCCCGGAAGACTACCGAAGAAGTTGCAGTTGCCGAGTGAAAGGTCGAAATCCCAGACATGGCAGAACTCGAGCTTGCCTCCCTTCTTCAGGGAGAAGAACGTGCTCTTGTGGAGGTTGCCGTCGTAATTCTTCGTGAGCTCCTGGATTATATAGTTGTCGATGAAGGATTTCAGGTCGATGTATTTCGCATATCCGCGATTGGGGTCGGCGAAATAGCTGGACTGGAGCGCGGCCTCGAATTCACGGAAGAAACCCTCCACCTGATTCCGCAGAGCGTCGCTCGGGGCTTCGGGATCCTTGTAGGTAAGCGGAACCGACATGGAAGTCCAGAAGTTGTACGGCTCATCGGGATAGCACTCGAGTTCGAGGTAAACGTCGCCGGCATCGGGATTTATGTCGACCTTGTTCCTGTTCACCTCCTTGTGCTCCCCGAAAGCGTACAGGCCATGATAGGATCCATTTAAGTACAGTTCCACCGGATAGAATACCGGTGTCCATGAGAAGCCGCATATCCGCGACATCTCGAAGGCGACTTCGTTGCGGAGCAGCGACTTGTCGTTGTAATTGGCGGTCACGATCCAGTCCCTGTCGGACTTGAGTCCGTAGGGCTTGGCCTTCTCGTCAAGCTTTATATGATACGGCTTCTTCGGGAAGTAGTCCCACGTGGAGTTGCCTCGTCCCTTGATCTGCATCCCAGCCTCGAAGCTGAGTTCGGAGGAATACTCCCCGAGAGGGTCGTCGATGCGGATAGTTCCGGGAATGTAATTGTATTTGTCGGCTATCACCCTATTCCCGTCCGTATTGATATATACTGCCGGCAAATCCCCATGGGGGCGGAGAATTACCGTAAAGGAGGCTGTCGAACCGTCGCAGAGGGTCACGTCATAGACAACCGGCTGGGAGAAATCCTGCGCGGAGCGCCCGCTCTCCTGCTCCTCGCCGCCCACTTTGACGCTCACTGCGTCGCACTCGAAACGCGGGCGGAAGACAAGGTCCCTGTAGATACGGGGCCGCTGACCGCGTATCTCCATGCCCTCGCAAGAGCATACAATCTCCTCGGTAAGGGAGCTGTTGTCGGAGGGAAGTATCCTGAAGGACGTGAACAAGGTGCTGGGGGTCCTGCTGCGCGAGACTACGGCGCCGTTACACAGATAGGCCTTTATACAGCGGCTGTCGAACCAAAGGCAGAGAGGATATGACTTGGAGTTGGGCCTGTCCTCGAAATACAGTCCCGTATATATGAGGTTCCTGAGCCACTCTCCCGAGTCTTCCTCATAGAAGAGATCCGGCTCATCGAATATGTTGCCGTCTATTATCTTGACCTCGTCGTGGGGAAGGTCTATGACTGTCCCGTCATCGAAACGTACGATCAGGTATTCGTCGGTATCCTCGGCGGACTCGTACCAGCATCCCCTGTCTATCGCAGCGAGTATCTCGGAGAAATAGCGAGGTACCGGGGAAGGGTTCCTCCGCCCGCGGAGACCCTCACGCTCAGCGCAGGAGATCACCAGGAGGAGCAGAGCAGCCAGCAATATCGATATCCGCCTCATCATGGTCCTACCACTTGTTTATTTCCGTGTCGAGCCAGTTGAACCGCTCGAGATACCAGCTCCTAAGGTATTCCACTTCTCCGGCGTACGAACCGGGTATCTGGCGGTTGGGCCAGACATATGTATTCAGTATCGGCCAGGCCTCGAAATTCCTGTCCGCCTGCTCGGAAATGTACTGCGACTGCTCGTCAATGAAGGCCGGGATATTGTCCCTGAGCTGAGCCTTCACCTGGTTCCAGCGGTTCTTGACCAGGAGCTTGAATCTATCGTCCTGGAACAGGCGGTAGTACCATCCCCAGCCGTAGCCCTGGTAACCGAAGTCCTTGATGAAGAAGTCCCTGCCGCTTCCGCTGATATTGTAGTAGGAGCCGAAATAGTCACAGTTCCCAAGGGAGAAATCGAAATCCCAGACATGGTACATCTTGAGTTTTCCGCCCCTTTCCTTCGTTATGAAAGTACTCTTGCGGAGGTTGCCGTCGATGTTCTTCGTAAGCTCCTGGACTATGTAGTAGTTGATGAAGGAGGGTACGTCTATGTACTTCCAATAACCGTTGTTCGGGTCGGCGAAGGAGCTGCCCTGGAGGGCCCTCTCGAAATCGTTGAAATACGATTTGACGTAGTCCTGCTGCTCTTTCGTCGGATATTCGGGGTCCTTGAACATCATCGGGACTCCCATCGTCGTGGTCCAGCTTACCGGCTCGTCGAGCTGCTGTTCGATCTCGAGGTAATAGCCTCCCGTAAGCGCATCGCCGGAGTTGTCCTTGTCGGTGAGGACGGTTATGTCAATCCTGTGTTTTGCGACCTCCTTGTGGTCGCCCAGATCATAGACGCCGTTGTACCTGCCGTTGAGGTAGACCTCGACAGGATAGAAGGCGGGCGTCCACGTCATTCCGCATATCTTCGATATCTCCATCGCAACCTCGTTGCGGAGGAGCGATTTGTCGGAATAGTTGGCCAGAAGGACCCAGTCCTTGTTTTTCGGAAGTCCGAAGACCTTGGACTTCTCGTCCAGTTTTATACGGTAGGGCTTCTTCGGAAATTCCCTCCATGTGGCATTCCCGCGCCCTTTTATTCTCATTGTAGTGTCCAGAACAGCGACATCGCTGTACTTGCGTTTCGGGTCCTCGATACGTATGGTACCCGGTACGTAGGTGTCCTTCTGGATCTGTGCGTTGTTCTTTGTGTATATGTATACCGTAGGGAAGGTATTCGACGAATCAAGGGATACGACATACGAAACCGTACTGCCATTGAACAGCTCCACGTCATATTGTACGGGATTCGCAAAGTTCTGTTTCGAGACCCCGCTTGTCTGCTCGACACCGTCGACCTTTATGCTCTTTCCCGTATATTCGAAACGGGGCACGAGGACGAGGGTCGCTATGTTTATGGGGCGGATACCCTTGACTTCCGTCCCGTCTATTCCACAGATTATGCTCTTTGAAAGAAGGGTGTTCTCCTTGGTGTAGAATCCAAAGGATGTAAGCGCCCCGGAAGGATCCATCCCGACTATGAAGGTCTTTCCGTTGCTGAAGAATACGCTGACGCTACAGTCATCGTAATAGATGCATACCGGCCATGATTTCTCGATCGGGCGACTAGGATCGACCTTGAAACGTGTACCGACCAGATTTATGGTCCAGTAGCCGTCCCTTTCTCCGAATACGGGAGTGTCGAATATCGTGCAGTCGACGATCTTCACCTCATCGCGGGGGATGGAAGCCGACTCGTCGCCGGTAAAGGTAAACGTCACACAATCGTCATCACCGGACGCGCCGCAGTAGTAGGCCCCGGAGAGGCATATCCTCATGAACTCCGCGAACGGGTACTGCCACTTGGCGTCAAGGTCTTCCTCCTCGGGTTCCTTGTTACAGGCCGTAGCCGACGTAAGGAGCGCAAGCAGAAGCAATATGACTTTTGTGAACGTTCTATTCATGTTTAAAAAAGGGCCGGCCATTGCAGCCGGCCCCATTTTTCAGTTAGTTGGTTGTATTAAATCTGAGAACCTACGAAGATGACTGAACCGTCTTCTTCCACCTTGAGAACCTGGATGCTTCCAAGAACACCTGTTTCCTCATCCTTGGTAAGAAGCTTCGGACCTGACCAGTACCAGCTGCCGTCTGCGTTAGGACCCTTGGAATCGCGATAAACGATTCCCTGAGCTGCATCTGCGCGATAGAAGAGCTGGTATACCTCGAACTTAGGATTCCAGATGATGTCGTATGTGCCGCGGTCGCCCTGGAGGATGTGGTTGACGAAATCGATTGACCATTCACCACCCTTGTCTGTCCAACCCGGATTCTTCCAGTAGTCGTATGCATCAGGATCTGTAATGTCGTCCCCGTCTGCAACTCTTGCTGCATAGGACTTGCCCCAGAGCCAGTTGTCACGTCCGGCATGAGAACCGATCATATAGGTGTAACCGTCGTGATTTACGAATGATGCATTGGAGAACTTGCCGTCAGCGTTGTTTGCCCAAGCACTTGCTGCCCAGTACTTCTCTACAGCAGTCCAGGTATTGCCGTTGTCTTCAGACACTGCGAAACCGGTCTTGTCGGCCTGCCAGTTGAGAGTGAAGCCCTGGTCATAGAATGTAGTAGTGTAATAGTGCATGTAAGTCTTGCCGTTCTGGACAAAGATATCGTCAGGAACAACAGAGAGTTCGCCTTCCTCGAGAGCAAGATAAGGAGTGATTACACCATGGTCCTTGTTGAACTTGCTGATCTGGATATTTGAAGGGTCTGTGGACTCTGTCTCTGCGATTGCAGTAGGATAGAGCACACCGTCAATTGTTACATCGGAGAAGGCAAGTTTCACCTTGTTGTTCTGATCCATCCATGCGACAACCTTTCCAAGACCGTCAACCTGGTTGAAAGTGGCGTTGGTAATGCTGCCAAGAACTGAAGCGGAAACAGGTGCAGTGGATGTACCCTTGATATCATATCCCTTAGGGTAAACAATCACGTTGTCATACTCTGACCAGCAAGGTGCCACGTTAGGATCGCCCCACATTCCAAGGTGAACGAATCCCCATGCCTGAGTAGGATAGTTGAAATCCTCGAATACATAATGGTGCCAAGCCTCGTCATTGAAGAACCATCTGCCGTTCTCAACAACCTCGTCCTGTGAAGGAGCCTTTGCGCCACCGGTTACTTCCCTATACCAGCAACCGAAGCTGTCATTGAATGAGAAGCCTGAATAGAAGTCCACGTTGCTGTTGGCTGATACACGTGCATCGAACTCGATTACCCAGAAGAGGTCGCGTTCGTTGGCGCAACTCTGCCATACGCAGCCCTGGCAAAGGTTGGACATGTTCATTGTACCTGTTCTGTCGATACGGATGGCCTTTGGAGAGTTGTGACCGTCGATGAGTTCCACAGTCTGCATGTTGATATCATCCCACTTCCATGTGTCACGAGGATAGTCCTCGAAGCCACCGTCACCGATAAGGCTGAAGTCAGCTGACTCGAAGCTTGCCTTCATGATGACAGCACCGGCAACGTTTGTTGGGTTAGGATTGGCAGCCTCAACCCACTTGAATGTGTCGAATGTGCCGAGATCTGCAACTGCGCCGCTCTTGAGTTCGGCAACGGCTACCTTGATCTCGCAGCGGCTGTCAAGTGCGTTGGTGAAGCTTACAGTGAAACCGGAAACGGTTCCGGGGATAACGGCAACATAGTAGGTACCCTCGAGTTTTCCGCCATTGAGAGTGACTTTGCTGCTGCCTTCGCCGGCCTTGGCGCAGGAAGCTGCGACAGGGTCGAGAGTTGCGGCTCCCGAGATGGTCTCGTTGCCGTCAGCGGAAATCTGGGCGGATACGATCTCCTCGCCCTGAGCAATCGTAAGCTTTATAAGTGCAGGCATGAAGGCGAAATTGAGAGCGTCATCCTTGCTTGCCGCATAAGCCACCTGGAAATTTGCAGCAGGGTCCACAGAACCTGCAGTAGCGTTCTGGGCAGAGGGGATAGTGACGTTTACCTTACCGGATGTGCGCTTGTAGGAAGCGTTGTAAGGATAGATTGCGCTAAAGGATTCTGCATTTGCATTTGCAGTTCCAGTGAAGGAAGTAGCGGAAGCGGCCGTGAATTTCTGGTTGGCCTTTCCGTCGAAGATGGAGATCGACTCTCCGGTGTTGAACTGAAGGTCAACACCATCTACGGAAGCGACGGTCGCCTCGAAGGTGAGCTCCTGATAATCAGGACCGGCCGGAGTGTCGGGCTTGTCCTGACAGGCTACCATCGGAATCGCGATTGCCGCGAGGATGAATAGATTCCTTGTTTTCATTTTTGTTTGTGTTAATAAATATGAATGTTAAAGGTTTGTTGATTATTTCTTTAATGAGGCTTCGGCCTTCATGAGGAATACGTTGTAGGGCTGCCACAGGGAGATAGTCCAATAGACCTCGTTCGACTTCCAGTCGGCTTTGGCGCAGGCCGGGTGAATATAGGATCCGTAAAGCTGGGAGTATCTCGAATCGGATCCGCGGCATATCGCGTGTTCCATAGACCAGGGACCGGTTATCCTCGCCGCCGTACGGTAGCAGATTGCGTAAGCCGCGCTGTCGAAGTACATCGCGACCCAGCGGTCGTACTGCTCGAAATACATCAGGGACATCTCGCCTACCGTTCCGTCAAGGACGTCGGTGGCCTTTGTCTCGTCTCCCTGTATCCACATGCCGCGGGAGGAGTTCCAGAACTCATATTTGGATTTGTCGAGGACATCCTGATATTTGAAGCGGGCGAGGCGGGCGGTGGACTTGCGGTAGCCGGCTCCCGTGCGCGCACCCATCATATAGCAGTATTCGTCCCCGGGCTTGGTCGCGAGGGCGACCATCCCGAAATACGAATCCTTGTCGAACTGGATCTTCCCCTTGCAGGAGGAAGACCACGAACGTCCGCTGTTCTCGGAAACGACATACGAGGAATATACCTGGTTGTCGTGGGACCTGTCGCCCACCTCCCAGTACATGTAGTGCATGTACTCCTTGCCGTCAAGGCTTATTGCCGCAGTCGGGATATATGTGAAGGCGAAATAGTTCTCGCGTACGATGACGGGCGCCGCCCTGTTTGTATTAAGGGGTTCGTGGTACATGTCCGAGAAGACAAGACCTTTGCTGAAATCGGTGCTCTCCGAGAAGCCGAGGACATTGCTGCGCCAGTCGCCGGCACCGCCGGGACCTCCGCCGGAGGGGCGGAAATCGGACCCGTAGGAATCACCGAACAGGACACCGTATTCACCGCTGGCCATCTCCCAGATTATACCAAGGTCGGTTCCGCCGACATTCCACCTCTCGTCCGTCCGGTTGGGATTGACGAGGGAGACGTCGGCACCCTGGGTCTTGCCGGTCACTCGGGCAACCTTGCCCTTGTCGGTAAGTATAAGTTCGGGGCCCCAGCCCATATAGATTTCGATGTTCTCATCGACAACGTCAGTGAAGAAGTCGAACGGGACGGTGCATTCCTTGTCCCTGTACCATCCGGTCATGACATGGTCCTCGTAAACCGCGGGCCAGTTGGGCTCACGGCCGGGGACAGTCCCCTTCGCCACTTCCATGGTACGGGATTCGGCACCTACCGAATTCTTATGCATGGTTATGGTTACCTTCCCGTCACCGGACTCGTCGGGGGAGGCGTTTCCTTGACAGGAAAAAACCGGCATGCATACAAGCAGCGCGGTTAAAAGGCGTAATATGGATCTGGGAGATATCATCTATGCGTTATATTTCCTGCATACCATCATTCCATAGTATGCGATGATTGCGAAGGCGATAAGGGGTACCCAGTAGGCAAGGGCGATGCTGCCGGCCTGGTCGGAAACGATACCCTGGATCTGGGTGAGGAGGGCTGCGCCGGCTATGGCCATGACCATACCCGAGCCGCCGAGCTTGATGTCCTCACCAAGTCCCTTGGTACCCATACCGTAGATAGTCGGGAACATGAGCGACATGCATCCGGAGATACCCATGAGGCAGTAGACGCCGAAGGCTCCGTGGCCGTAGATCGTGCCGAGGCAGCAGGCAACTGCCAGGACAGCGATGGCGGAGAGGAGCTTGCGGTGGTTGATGTTCATCGGGATCGCGATGCCGATCTTGCCGAACACCTCGTCGGTGATTTCCACCAACGCGGCTTCGTTGAGCAGGGAGGTGCTGCCGATGATGTCAACGTCACACTGATAGAA
>JAKSJS010000190.1 GCA_024398155.1 Bacteroidales bacterium
CATCGACGATTACAAGAAGGCTGTCGAGCCCGCCCAGACCGACAAGGACAAGAAGGTGGTGTTCCTCTACGCGACCGACGCCGAGGCCCAGTATTCACGCATCGAACAGGCGAAGAACCTCGGTTACGACGTGCTTCTGATGGACTGCGAGCTCGACGCCCATTTCGTGGGGCTTCTCGAGAGCAAGATAGAGAATTCCCGTTTCGCAAGGATCGACTCCGATTCCGTCTCGAACCTGATTCCCAAGGAGGAGAAGGTCAAGCCGGAGATGTCCGAAGACGACAAGAAGGCGCTCGACGAGCTCTTCAAGGCGGTCCTTCCCGAGGGGAACGACTACGTCATCGAAGCCGAAAACCTGGGAGAGACGGCATCCCCGGTAGTAATCGCCCAGAACGAGTGGATGAGGCGCTACCGCGAGATGAGCGCACTCGGCGGCGGGATGAACTTCTACGGATCCCTCCCCGAATCCTACAACATCATCGTCAACATGGAGAACCCGCTCGTGGCATCTATATGGCAAAAGAAAGACAAGGAGGACGCGCTGCTCAAACAGGTTGTCGACCTTGCCTTGCTTTCGAACGGTATGCTGAAGGGCAAAGCCCTCGCGGAATTTATTTCGCGCAGCGAGTCTTTGCTGTCAGCTGACCGAGAAGATAAATGACGGTGGCGACTGCCATTCCGTTGATTGAGGCGACGCCCCAGTGGACGAGATTGGCAACGACAGCACCGAGCACAACGCCGCCGACTGCGAACCAGTCGACGGTTTTTATTTCCATGGACCCGTCGAGGTACTTCTTGCGGTTCATGAAGTAGCTCAGGATAAGGATGATACCGATGGGAGGAAGGGTGCAGTTGAGGACATTGAGCCAGCCGCAGAAGTTCCAGTACAGCCACACGGCAGCTATTGTACCGATAAGTCCTCCGATAAGGACCATAGTCCTCTTGGACAGACCGAAGATGTTCGAAAGTCCCAGACCCGACGTATAGAGGGCGTTGTCGTTGGTCGTCCAGATATTGAGGCCGAGAACTATCACGGCGGACCAGAAGAGGCCGAGGTTGAGCATCACCTCGAAGATGTCGTTTCCGCCGGCGTAGATTCCGGAGACAGCGCCGAAAAAGAACATGAGGGAGTTACCGAGGAAGAACGCCACTACGGTCACGACAGCGCCGACCTTGCCGTTCTTTGCGAAACGGGCGAAGTTGGGCGTAGCGGTACCGCCGGAGACGAAGCTTCCGATCACGAGGCCCGCACCGGCAATCACGCCGAGGTCCTTCGTACCCTTCGCGAACTGCTCGATCAGGGTCGAGTCGCCTCTCTGGACGGCGAGGATCATGGCGACAGTACCGAGGACGGCTACAAGGGGAACCGCGATGTAGCTGATTATCGTGAGGCTCTTGATACCGAAGTAGGCACTGGCGGTCATCATAACGCCGGCGAGGAGGACGAGGCCGTATCCGACAAGGGGCATGTGGTCGGGAGTGACTTCGAGGCCGAGGAGTTCCTTGGCGATAGGAATTGCGAACATTGCGAGACCGACGCCGAACCATCCGATCTGCGTGAATGAGATCATCGCGCTGGGAAGCCAGCTGCCCTTGGAGCCGAAGCTGCGGCGGGCGAGCATGTCGAGGGTCAGGCCGCTTTCAGCGCCGATGAAACCGAGCGTTCCCGTATAGGCGCCGAGGATAGCGCCACCGAGAAGGAGAGCGAAGATGAAGCCCTTGAAATCAAGGCCGTTAGCGAGAGTCTGTCCAGCCCACATGCTGGCAGAGAAGAAGGTGAATCCGAGCATTACCATGAACATGCTCAGCGTTGACTTGCGTCCCTCTTTACCGACGGGACCTGTTGTGTAGTCGATGTCGACCTTGGTGTTTTTGTTCGCCATATTGTTATTGGATATAAGGTTTCAGGGTTTCAGTGAACTCTTCGATGCGCTTCTGGCAGATGTCGGCGATGTCGCGGGCGGAGGACTTCCTGATGAAGTCCTGCTCGAGGGAATACAGGCCGAGGAGGCCGGACAGGCACGTGTAGCGGCAGGACTCCGTCCACTCGTCGTAGTTCAGGTAAAGCCTGCGGCCGAGTTTCTCGGAAAGGAATTCCTTCATATCGGCTCCGGGTGCGGCCTTGAGAAGGTCGTTCCAGTAGTCCAGGACCTCTTCGCAATGTGTCGGGATCTCGTAGCGGCGCGCTCCCCCGTCGTAGATGATGCACTTCTCGAAGAGCGCATCGTCGCGGGAGAGGACATACTGCCGGAACTCCGGTGTCACTATCGCGCCCCTCCACCCGAAATCTATGTTCGGGACATTGACTCCTGTACACCCCTTATCGGTGTAGCATCCGAAGACACCTTCGTAGAAGAAACAGGTGAAGCCTTCGAATGCAGGAAAGACAGTGCGGATCTTCGGAGTCAGTTCCTCCATCAGGGACACGGCGCGGGTGCCGCCAATGGTGAAGAAGACTATGCGGCGGATAGACCCTCCGCGTCTGCGGAAGCGGTCA
>JAKSJS010000191.1 GCA_024398155.1 Bacteroidales bacterium
TGGAGGGTCACCTTGCGGGCGAGAGGATCGACGGAGGCGATCCCGAGACCGTCACGGTACATGACGTGGGCGATATGGGAGGCGAAGCCGTGGTTGCAGCTTGCGTTGGTGGACATGTTCTCCCAGAGTGTTCCGGTCAGGTCCGCCATCTTCGTGAAGAAGCCATTGATATTGTCAAGCACATTCTTGGTATATCCCTCGCGCGAGAGGATCTCGAGGCGCAGATAATTGCCTATGAAGGCGTTGGCGAAAGCGACATCGGGATAGGGATTGTTCCCGGGAGTGCGGACCGGGCCGAACTCGTTTACGAGCTTTGCGAAAAGCTCGGAATAGAGTTCGGGCGTTGCCGCACCGAAGTAGAAGGCATAGTACTGGCAGGCCTCGGTATGGTTGTCAGTACGTTCGAGGACGCCGCCATTGCGGACGGCATTGTCGCAGAACCAGGTGCCGTCAAAGGACATCTCACGGATAGTCTGGCGAAGGGCGCGGGCCTCGTCGGCGAGCTCCGCATCGCCGTACATCCGCGCCGCGGCGTCAAGCATGCCGGCATAGAGCATGTTCGAAGGATAGCTTACGTCCTGGACATAGTTGGCGGCATCGGACCACTCGACGAAAACCCACTTGGAGAGGTTCTCGAGAAGGCCGTATTCGTTCTTGTAGGGCTTGAAGTAATCGATCAGGTCATAGACTCTCCTGCGTGCCCTGTCAACGAGTTCGCGGTCGCCGCTGCGACCGAGGTACTCCTCGAGCTCTATGACGAACCACATCGCCCAGTTGGGGATGTAGTTGCGGTTCCAATGGTCGGAGGGATAGCACATCGGGAGCATGCCCGCGTCTATGTCGTCGAACTTCTCCGGGAGGAGGAAGTTCTCAAGGAAGTTGTGCTCGAGGCGGGTGTTGCCGGAAAGGTCGAAGGAGACACGGGAGGAGAAGAAACTGTCGCAGAGCCATCCGGCACGCTCGCGGGAGGGCGTATCCATGAAGACGTCGAGCGAGCTCTGGCGGAGCGTCTCGCGCGCTGTCTCAAAGAGGCGGTTGAGCCCCTCGTCGCTTGAGGAGAACTCGCCGGCATGGACGTCAGAATTGCAGTAATCCCTCATGCGGACGGACTTTATGCTTGCATTGCCTTCGATCTCGGCCTCGACATATTTCATTGTGTAGGGCTCGAAGGTCTCGAGATTGTAGAAGCCGGGCTCGAGGTTATACGTTACATACGCGGCGCAAGTGAGGCGGGTCGTCGAGACGGGGCCGTCCTCGCCGAGAAGCTCGTCGAACTTGAGGACGAGCTTCGAGGGCTCGAGGACTGCGACGTCAGCGATCAGGAAGCCGCTGGAGTTGGTCTCGAAGGCATATACGTTATCTGAGACGGGGCTGGCTTTATGGATACGGTAGTCGGGATAGGCCACTCCCCTTTCGATGATCTTCTTTTCCGGCTGGACGGCGAGGACGACCTCGGGAGCCTCTCCCGTGTCTCCATGACGCCAGCATGAATATCCTTCAGCATACGAATATTCCTCGGCGAAGGGGCGCTGGAAGCTGAAGCGGTGGATGTCCTGACGGCGCTGGCCGAATTCATAGGCCTTGATGTCGCGGCCTGTCGCGGCAAGGACCTTGTCCCCGGCCACGACTTCGGCCTCGAGGAACGAGGGCTGGTCGAGGAGATAGTAGCTGGGCTCGTTGTAGCCCGCGACCTCGAAGGCGATATGGTTGCGGCCGGGACGGAGCCTGACGGGATATTCATCCATGCGGTAGAAACCATGGGCGGCTACACAGTGGCCGTGCGCCACGAACTTTTTGTTGACGTAGAGACGGTGGTCGGTCGAGGCGGCTATCCTTACGACAGCCTTTCGACCGAAAAGACCTCCTTTGGCCTCGCCGAGAAACGAGAGAGTGAGGTTCTTCTCAGTTTCGCGATTTTCCGCCCATACCGGCTCGGCCTCGATGAAAGACGCTTCTGACCTGTACTTGCGGACTACCTGGGAGGCGAACTCCGCCATGCCGGCTATCGACGGATGGCCCTGCTGTTTCTGGATATTGTAGAGCTGGAGGTTCTCGACGCCGTAATGGGCGCAGATCTCGCGCTCGCCGTCCATTACCTCGGGCTTGAGCTCGGAATTGCAGATATTGATAATGCGGGTGTCGGGAAGGGCTTCGGTGAGCATTTCGATAAGCTCGCAGAAAGCCGGGAGGAAGGAGTAGAGATCCTCTTCCGAACGGCCCTCATACTTGATTTCCCCGAGAGGAGCGTTGGACCAGCTGTCGTTGGTGCCGCCGCAGATGAAGAGCACATCGGGCCTTGCCTCGATTACGTCTTTCGCGCGGGTTATGAAGGAAATCGCCTTGAAATCCTTGCCGTCATAGCCGGTATACCCAACAGTCGAGCCGCTGTAGCTCGAGTTTACGAGGAGCTCGAGGCCGAGATCGTCCATGACGCGGTACCACCAGGTCTGCTCGACCTTGGAGACATCGACGCCCCATTCGGGGGTCGTCTCGGA
>JAKSJS010000192.1 GCA_024398155.1 Bacteroidales bacterium
GTAGAAGCGGTGGGCGGCCTGGAGGTGGCGGGGCTCGAGCTTATGGTAGAGCACCTGGACGTCGACCATCTGTTTGGAGTGGAGGTCGACATTGATCGGGCGCTTCTTCCATACCTTGACCCTCTCGATCTCCTCGGCAAGGAGAGGGAGGTCGAACTTGGCGGAATTGTATCCGGCAAGGTCGGCATCGGAGATCCACTCGAGGACCTCGTCCACGATCTCGTAGAATTTAGGCTGGTCGGCAAGTTCCTCGTCAGAGATGCCGTTGACTTCCCGGGCCCTCGGGTCCATAGGCTTCTGACGGCCATAATAATAGTCCCAGGGGCATACCCTCCAGGTCTTTATGCGCTGTTCCCCACCGGGGAAGACTTTGACAAAACTGAGCTCGGCGATAGAGTCCGAGGCAATATTAAGGCCGGTGCTCTCTATGTCGAAGAAGAGCAACGGCCTTTTGAGATCTATGTTCATATCTTATTGTTAGGAGAACATTATAGGCATTATGATACCGCGGAGCTTGTTGCTCTCTTCCTCATCTTCGGCGGGAACGACGAGAGCGGCACGGCGGGCGTCAGCGAACTTCATTACGACCTGGTCGCAGGACATGTTGGAGAGGATTTCCTGGAGGAAGGAGGACTTGAAGCCGATTTCGAGGGCGTCACCATCGTACGAGCAGGGAACCTTCTCATAGGCGGCAATCGAGAAGCCGAGGTCCTGGGCGGAGATCTCGAGGACATTGCTGTTCAGGGAGAGCTTTATCTGGTTGGAGCCCTTGTTGGAACAGACGGAGATACGGCGGACTACATTGAGGAAGGTTGCACGGTCGATCTTGAGGAGATTGGCGGTGTGCTGGGGGCTGGCGTCGCGTTATTGGGGAGATGTGCCGGTTATGAGGCTGCACAGGACTAGCGTCTTGGCGAAGCCGAAGACAACGTTCTTCGCATCGAAGGAGACCTCTACGGATTCCGTATCCTTGCCGATAATGGACTTGAGGACGTTGGCGGGTTTCTTATGGAGGATGAAGGAGCACTTTTCGGGAGCTGCCACATCAGTGGTCGTATAGCATATGAGCTTATGGGCATCGGAGGCGACGAGGGTCGTCGAACCGGCGTCGATGTCGAAGAGGATGCCGTTCATGATAGGACGGATCTCATCGTCGGCAGTCGCATATACGGTATTGGAGATACCCTCGACAAGGCTCTGGGCGGGGAAGACTACTTTCTGGGCGTCTTCGCCGACGGTCGATATCTCGGGATAGTCGTCTGCGGGGAAATAAGGCATCGTGGAAGTACCGCTGGTCCAGCTGCACTCGAACGAGGAGTCGCTTACGGTCTTTATCGTAAGAGGCTGGTCGGGGAGTTCCTTGAGAAGGTCCATCACCTGGCGGGCGGGAACGGCTATCTTGCCTTCCTCGTCAGCAAGGTCGACGTCGATAGTCGTCTTGAGGGTCAGCTCGGAGTCGGAAGCAGTTACTGAGAGCTTTCTGTCTTCGAGGACGAAAAGGAAATTTTCAAGGATAGGGAGGGCTGTCTTGGAGGGAATGGCCTTGGAAACGGACATAACCGCCTTGAGGAGTTCGGAACTAGAGATTACCAGTTTCATATTTCAGTGTTTTTAAAAACAGAGCCACTTGCCAGGCTTGAACTGGCGACCTTTGCGTTACGAATGCAATGCTCTACCAACTGAGCTAAAGTGGCCTTTCGCGTCGATTTCCGACGACTGGATTGCAAATATATAACTATTTTTTGGATATTTGCATGCGAAAACTGAACAAGTCCGAAAAATGATGGTTTTTCAATCCGACATATTGATTATAGGTGGTGGCGCGGCCGGTCTGATGGCCGCCTGCGGGGCCGGTTCGGCCCGTCCGGGCACCGTCGTCACCGTCCTTGAGAAGATGCCCCGCCCGGGCCGCAAGATCATAATCACAGGCAAGGGAAGGTGCAATTTCACGAATATGAAGGACTGGAACGAATTCCAGGAGAAGGTCCATCCTAAATCCGCTCCGCTCAAGGCCGCCTTCTATAATCTCACGCCCTCGAAGCTGGTTGAATTCTTCAGTTCGCATGGACTGGAATCTGTCGTGGAACGTGGCGACCGCGTATTCCCCGCGAGCCACAACTCCAAGGACGTCGTCGACGCCCTCGTCAGGGCCGTGGAGTCCGTCGGGGCGAGGATAGTGACCGAATCCCCCGTCCAGGCCGTCGAGGCCGCCGACGGGATTTTCCGTGTCACCCTCGAAAGCGGCTCCGTATGGGAAAGCCGGAGGCTCATCCTCACGACCGGAGGCCTCTCCTACCCCCGGACGGGTTCGACGGGAGACGGATACGGCTTCGCCCGTGCCCTGGGCCATAAAGTGACTCCCCTCTTCCCTTCCCTGGCCGCAATCACGCCCAGGAACTACCGGTACGCCGAGACCATCTCTCTCAAGAACGTGTCCCTCACCCTGTACATTGACGGGAACGAAGCCCAGAACGAGT
>JAKSJS010000193.1 GCA_024398155.1 Bacteroidales bacterium
TTTGTGGAGGACCAGCGAGCAGTCATATACATTACCATATATCTCCACGGGAGCCCCCCCGACGAGGGTCGTCGCGAGGCCGGCAGTCGCGGCCGCGAGGCCTGCGACAGCCTTCTCCGCGCCCCTCAGGAGGGCTGACTGGAGGGCAAGGTCACCGAGCGAGGCTCCGGTGACGGAAAGCTTGGGGAACAGAAGCAGCGACACGCCGGAACCGTCCGCCTCGCGGGCGATGTCGGCCATCGAGAGGGCGTTCTCATCGGGGCGGCAGAGGTGGACCACCGGGCTTGCAGCAGCTGTTCGGAAAAAGTTCAGATTATTAGTTGACATATTGTTTTCATTTTCTTCCACGTTTCACAAAAAAAGATACCGCCGACACTTTGCTATCGACAGCATCCCAGGCTCTATTTGTCGAAGCTTTGTCCTAAAGGTCTTCGAACTCGACCTTCGAGGTATAGTTTCCTTCTCCGGCGGGGGAGCCCTTGAGGCAGTTGTTCCTTATGAAGTCCACGACTTCCTGGAGCCCCTCGGCGAATTTGTCGAAATCCTCCTTGTAAAGGAAGATCTTGTGCTTGTCGAAGCTGAATCGGCCGTCAGCCTCAACCTTCTTCTTGCTTTCGGTGATAGTCAGATAGTAGTCATTGCCTTTGGTGGCCTTGACATCGAAGAAATAAGTCCTCTTCCCGGCTCTGACGGGCCTTGAATAAACGTCGTCCGCGTTGCGGTCGTTCCTGTTGTCGTAATCGTCTTTGTACATACTCCGAAATGATTGATAATATCATTATCAACAAATGTAGTTCTTTTTTCCGAAAAATGCGTTTATCTTTGCATAAAATTTCTTTGAAACTATGCTTAACAGAAGAATCTTAAGGATTAAAGTCTTCAAAACGCTCTACGCGAGCTCCCTTACCTGGGACTCAACGGCTCCTTCGACCCTCGCCGACTCCGAGAAATTCCTGAAGGAATCCTGTGAGAAGACAAGAGAACTTTATCTCCTTATGCTCGGTATCGTATCCCCGATAACCCGTATCGCCGCCGCCCGTCTCGAGGCCGCGAAGAACAAGATCCACCTTACTGAAGAGGACCTCAATCCCAATACCAAGTTCGCCGAAAACGCTCTCGCCATGTATCTTGACGGAGACCGTGACTTCCGCAAGGCTTTCGACCGTCTGAAGTTCGACTGGAACCAGTACGACCTCATCCTCAAGAAAACCCTGAATTCCATTACCGGGAAGCCCTGGTTCAAGAAATACATGGAAGATTCCGAGCGCTCCCTGAAACAGGACTGCGCCCTCTTCACCCATATCTTCGAGGAGGAGTTCGTCGATTCCGAGGAACTCGCCGAGATGCTCGAGGGCATGTCCATCTACTGGAATGACGAGCTTGCCTACGCCCTTACCTGGTGCTGCCGCACCCTTTCCGAGCTCGCCAAAGGCGGCCGCTGGAGCCTTCCCGAGCTCTACCAGAGCGACATGATGGTAAGCAACGACCCCGCCAGACCCGTCGAGAGCGACCGCGACTTCTCGCTGAAGCTCCTGAGAGCCGCCTACGCCGGTTTCGAGAAGTATTCCGCAAAGGTCGCCGAGTCCGTCAGCGGCTGGGAGAAGGACCGTCTCGTGACTACCGACATGTGCCTTATCGTATGCTGCCTTGCCGAGGTCATGACCTTCCCTTCGATCCCGACGAAAGTCTCGATCAACGAGTACGTCGAGATATCCAAGTATTACGGAACCCCCAAGAGTTCGATTTTCGTGAACGGCCTCATCGACCGTCTCGTAAAGGCCTATGAGGCCGAAGGACTTGTGAAGAAAAATTAAAAAGACACTGACACTATGACACATCTTTCATTCATTCTCCAGGCCCAGGCCGGAGCTCCCGCCGGAAGCGGCGCCTCTATGTGGATAATGCTCGCCCTCATCTTCCTCGTGATGTGGCTTTTCATGATCCGTCCCCAGCGCAAGCAGCAGAAGGAACTCGAGAAATTCCGTAACGGCCTTAAGAAAGGCGACAAGGTCGTGACTGCCGGCGGTATCTACGGAACCGTTGCCGAGGTCAAGGACAACTTCCTCTTCATCCTTGTCGACAAGGACGTCAAGATAAAGGTCGCCAAGGCAAGCGTCCAGGCCGACTATTCCGAGGGCACAGCCCCCGCAGCCGTCCCCGCCGCCTCCTCCGACAAGAAGGCTGACGAGCCCAAGGCTGAATAATTATTACTGACGCTTGTCGGGGGATTATGGGATTCCTTGGTAAGATAAGACAATCACAGAAGAGAAACGGGAAGGACTGGATCCTTGCTCTCGTTTCCCTTCTTCTTGCTATAGGGGTATGGCTCGTCCATAACCTCGGGCTCAACTATATCGACTTCATGACTGTGCCGGTCGTTGCCGAGTGCAGCATAGAAGGCCATTCCCTTGCCTC
>JAKSJS010000194.1 GCA_024398155.1 Bacteroidales bacterium
CATAGTGGTAAAAGTTAGAATTTTCCCACAAATATAACAAATAATCCATTCCCCCCCGCAAAAAAATAATGAGTTCGGCACACAAGCGGGCGAGGTCGGCAATGCTATGACATCTTTTTTCAGCAAAAATGCAATCTTTACAAGATAAAGACGCTCACAGCAGATTTGTTCTGTATCGAGTTTTTGTGTAAGTTTGCAGTTCGTATGCAGAAATTGAAGGATATATTGAAGAAGATGGTGGCGGTACTGAAAAGGCTTCCGGAGAGGAGGCTCATCATGGCGCTGTCTGTCATTGTAGGCCTCGGGTGCGGTCTTGCGGCTGTATTGCTCCGTGGGTCCATCCATTATATCCAGGGTCTGTTCGCCCCGCTTACAGCTTCCCATAATGTCCTCTTCCTGATATTGCCCGGAGTGGGTATGCTTCTGGCGATGCTGTTCGTCCGTTATGTGATAAGGGACGACATCAGCCACGGAGTGACGAAGGTGCTTGTCGCCGTCAGCAAGAACGAGTCGAAGATCAAGCCCCACAACATGTGGAGCTCCGTAGCGGCGAGCGCCGTGACGATAGGCTTCGGCGGCTCTGTGGGAGCCGAAGCCCCGATCGTCTACACCGGCGCCGCGATAGGCTCGAACGTCGGGCGTGCTTTCGGACTGTCGTACAAGGACATAACCCTCCTGCTCGGATGCGGCGCCGCGGGTGCTGTCGCCGGCATCTTCAATGCCCCGCTGGCGGGAGTGCTCTTTACTCTTGAGATACTTCTCTTCAACATATCGATGTCGACGATACTGCCGCTGCTTCTTTCGACAGTTTCGGCGACGGTCGTTTCTTATATCTTCCACGGACGTACGATCCCGTTCGAATGCGCGCTGGAGCCCTTCATGATGAGGAACCTCCTGTTCTATCTCGTGCTCGGAGTTGTCTGTGCCGTATGTTCCGTATACTTCACGGGGATGACCCTTTGGGTCGAGGACAAGATCAAATCGGTCGCCAATCCCTACTGGAGATGGGCCGCCGCTGCCGTATGCCTCGGACTTCTCATATATCTCTTCCCTCCGCTTTACGGCGAGGGGTATGATTCCCTGCTTGGCCTCCTTAACGGCAACCAGGCTTATGAGGGGGCGACGGTCTTTGACTTCCTGGCGAGGAATGCCTGGGGCGTGCCGGTGCTTTTCCTCCTGATCCTTCTCCTGAAAGTGTTCTCGATGTCGTTCACCAATGCCGGTGGCGGAGTCGGTGGCACTTTCGGCCCTACGCTTGTTGAAGGCGCTTTCGCCGGCTTCATCGTCGCACGCCTGATAAACCTTGTCTTTGCCGGCAGCGACATCTCCGTGCCCGAACAGAATTTCGTGCTTGTAGGCATGGCGGGACTGATGGCCGGCGTCATGCAGGCCCCGATGACGGCTATCTTCCTTATCGCGGAGATATCCGGAGGCTATGACCTTCTCCTTCCGCTTATCCTATGCTCGGCCGTATCGTTCGGTATCGCCCGTTCGATCGAGCCCTATTCTATCTACGCAAAACGTATAGCCAAGAGGGGAGAGCTCCTGACCCATGACAACGACCAGGCTGTCCTCACCCTCATGAAGACGCGCGACCTTATCCGCGACAAGTATCCCCGCGTCAATGCCGATGCGACCCTCGGGGAGCTCGTGAAGGTCATTTCCGACTCCCAGGCCCAGGTATTCCCCGTCGTGAGCGCTGAGGGACGCTTCCAGGGCCTCATAGAGATGGACAAGGTCAGGAAACTCATGTTCCGCACCGACCTTTACAAGACAAGGCGGGTGTTCAACATAATGGAGGATCCCGTCGCCATAATAAGCCCCGATGAAACGATGGACAGCGTCATGGACAAGTTCGAGAAGACGCGCGCATGGAGGCTTCCCGTCGTTGACGAAGACACAAAGTATCTCGGCTTCATCTCACGCTCCCGTCTGCTCGCCGCCTATCGCGACGAGCTGAAGATAATTTCCCACGACTAGTATGAAAGGAATCTACGTCAAGTATATCTCTGCCGCCCTTGGCGTCAAGGACTGGCAGGTCGAAAACTGTGTAACCCTCCTTGACGAAGGTGCTACCGTGCCCTTCATCAGCCGCTACCGCAAGGAACGTACTGGCGGACTGGACGAAGTCGAAATCGCCTCTGTAAAACATTACAAGGGCGTTTTCGACGAGATGGAGAAGAGAAAGGAGACCATCATCGAGACGATTTCCGCGCTAGGAAAACTTACTCCGGAACTGAAGGCTTCGATAGAGGAGTGTGTCGAGTCCCGCGTACTCGAGGACATATATCTTCCCTACAGGCCGAAGAGGCGCACTCGCGCTTCCGTTGCGCGCGAGGCCGGGCGCGAGCCTTTGGCGGACCGCATGGCCGGTG
>JAKSJS010000195.1 GCA_024398155.1 Bacteroidales bacterium
ATGAAGTTCGCCCTCTGCTGGCGGAGGAGGGTCTTCGCCTTGGAGAGCTTCCCGGGCCTTTCCTTGTTATAGACGGCGATGGAGTGGCCTCCGAACATCTTCACTATCTTCATGCAGGGAACATCGGTGTCCCCGTCGCCGAAGTAGATCATGTGGGGGAAGGGAACCCTCTTCTTGTCCTCGGCCTGGGACTCGTTGACGAGCTTGTTGTCCCTCATCGACAGGATGCCCTTGTTGATTTTGAAGAGGAACTGGGTCTTTGCGGTATAGTCCACAGCGATTCCCGGCCATATCGCCTCGCCTTCGTCATCATAAAGGAACGAGCAGGCGAAGATCTTCTTGAACTCGTCGGCTATCGGGGTTCCCTCGATGATCTCGGCAAGTCCCGAGGAATTGATGTAGTGCTCAATTATGACGCCGTGCTCCTTCCCGTATTCGTTCACGAGCTTGAACCATTCGAGGACTCCGGGGAAGAGCTCGACCTTCTTGCCGAAAGACTTGAAGTCCTTTCTCCTCAAGTGGAGGCCTTTGCGATGGGCTTCGTCATACATGTTCTTCATATACGCGAGGATATTGCTCGCGTCCTGGCCCTTGGCGATAGCGTCGCTCGAGGACCAGAATCTCTCCTTCGTAGTCTCTATAGCCTGGATGAAACCGAATTCCTGCATATTGCCGGGGGAGAGTGTCCCGTCAAAATCATACACCAGGGCTACTATCGGTTTTTTCTTCATACTTTGCAAAATTAAGGGAATTATAGTAAATTCGCTAAAATTTTTGTGACAAAACTTACTCTATGCAGCACTACTTTACGCTCCTCGAGAGCCAGATGAAGGAACACTGGGACGCTCCGATACTTTGTGACTACAAAGGTGAGGAGTTCACTTATGGCGACATAGCCCGAATGGTCGCCAAGTTCCATCTGATGTTTGAAGCTGCAGGGATCAGAAAAGGCGACCACATCTCGATTGCGGCCCGCAACTCCGCCCGATGGGCAGTCTCCTTCCTTGCTGTGAATACGTATGAAGCTGTCGTAGTTCCCCTCCTTGCCGATTTCCATCCGGACAACATATCCTCCCTCGTCGAACATTCCGACAGCGTACTTCTCTTCACGGACCCTGAAATGTGGCCCAAGCTCAGCGTCGACAGGATGCCGGGCCTCAAGTATGCCGTCTCCGTAAAGGACTTCACAGTCCTCTACGACCCGAGCGGGGAGCTCACCGCTGCGATGGCCGGCCTCCAGGCCGCCTTCGACAGCCGCTACCCGATGGGCTTCAGCCCCGTCGACGTCTCCTATCCGACCGACAACATGAAGGACCTCGCGATAATAAACTACACCTCCGGAACGACCTCCGCCCCTAAGGGCGTGATGCTCCGTTACGAGTGCCTCGCGACCAATGTCGTCTTCGGCCAGAAAGGAATCCCGACCTATTACGGGGATACTATCCTCTCGATGCTGCCCCTGGCCCATGCCTACGGCCTGATGTTCGAGTTCCTCTATCCTCTCTGCGGCGCCGCGAAGGTGTATTTCCTCGGAAAGACCCCTTCGCCGACCCTCCTTATGCAGGCCTTCAAGGAAGTGAAACCCTTCTCGATCACGACGGTTCCCCTCGTCATGGAAAAGATCTTCAAGACCTCGATCCTCCCCGTCCTGAAGACCCCCGCCGTAAAGATCGCCGTCCGTATCCCCTTTATCAACAACGTGGTCTACAAAAAGATACACGACAGGATGCTGGAGTCCTTCGGAGGCCGTCTGAGGGTGATAATAATGGGTGGCGCCGCGCTCAACAAGACTGTCGAATACTGGTTCAGGAAGATAAAGCTCCCCTTCACGATAGGCTACGGCATGACCGAAGCCTCGCCCCTTCTGGCGTATGAGGACTGGAAGAGCTTCGTGCCCGGATCCTGCGGCAAGGTCGTCGACCGCGCCGAAGTGCGTATCGATTCCGAGAATCCCGAAAAGGTCGCCGGTGAGATCCAGGCCCGCGGCATGAACATTATGAGCGGCTACTACAAGAACGAATCAGCCACGAAAGCCGCCTTCACTGAGGACGGCTGGATGAACACCGGAGACCTCGGCGTCATCGACGCCAAGGGCAACATCTTCATCCGCGGCCGCTCGAAGAACATGATCCTCTCCTCCAACGGCCAGAACATCTATCCCGAAGAGATAGAATCCATAGTCAACAGCGAGCCCTATGTAGTGGAGTCGGTCGTCGTCGACCGCGCCTCGAAGCTCGTTGCTCTCGTCTATCTCGACGCCGCGAAGCTCCGCAAGGACGGCTATGACGCCGATACGATACCTTCGCTCCTCGTCGAGATGAAGAA
>JAKSJS010000196.1 GCA_024398155.1 Bacteroidales bacterium
GACGTCATTGTGATGGTCTTCGTGACCCTCTCCGCCCTCCATTTCGGAATGCTCTTCTCGGTCGTCGCGACAAGAAGCCTCAAGCCGCTGAAGAATCCCGTGGTCGGGTATTTCCTTTCCTGCGTCCTGATATCGACAATATTCGTATCGCTATCCCTTAAGATCAACGGCGGATACGAGTCCTGGGGGCTTGCCTTCCTCCATGGCTCCTTCTCGACTGTCAACTACTTCACTACGACCGGTTTCGCTATAGCTGACAACTCCGCATGGCCTCCGCTTGCCTGCGCCTTCCTCATGTTCGCCGCGCTCCAATGCGCCTGCGGCGGCAGTACCTCCGGCGGTATCAAGGCCGACCGCGTACTCATCAGCTACAAGGCGATAACCCGCCAGATAAGGCGCCACACCCATCCCACGACCGTTTCGGAGATCCAGCTTTCCGATGGAAGGACTGTCCGTGACGAGGTCGCCGTCTCTGTCTTCACCTTCATCGCGATATACCTTCTCGTGACCTTCGTGTCCTTCGTGCTGCTTCTTGTGGCCGGCGTCGAGCCCGTCGAGGCCTTCTCCGGTTCCGTATGCTCGATAGGCAATGTCGGCCCCGGACTCCATTCTATCGGAACGGCAGGAAACTATGCCCTCCAGCCCGCTATGGCAAAGGTTGTCTACACTCTCGACATGATACTCGGACGTCTCGAGATCTATCCTGTGCTTGCAGTCGTCGCGATGTCGTTCGTGAAGAACCGCTGATCATTTTTTTTATTTCGAGGGGATGGGACGGAACAGCTTTCTATATGCCGGTTTTGTAAAGAATCTGGGGTTCGAGCCTACAGAGTGCCAGGACAATCTTTTCAAGAATGTCTCCGAGTTCCTCTGCTCCGACGAGGACCTCATGATAGTCAACGGATATGCCGGTACGGGAAAGACTTCCGCCATGGCCGCCGTAATAGAGACTCTCTCGTTCTTCAAGTCGCCATGCGTCCTTCTGGCGCCCACAGGACGCGCCGCAAAGGTGCTTTCGGGCTTCGCCGGCCGCCCCGCGTCCACGATACATAAAAGGATCTACCGCCAGAAGTCCGTCGGCGCCGGAGGCTTCGGCACTTTCTCTCTGCGTCCCAACGAATCCAAGGATACGCTCTTCATTGTCGATGAGGTCTCCCTGATCGGCATTGATGCTTCCGCCCAGCAGTCCACTGCCGCCTTCGGCTCGGGCAACCTGCTCGAGGACCTTCTCGCCTTCGTGCGGTCCGGAGCCGGCTGCAAGGCGATCCTCGTCGGCGACGAAGCCCAGCTGCCTCCCGTCGGCAATGACGAGAGCCCGGCCCTGAGCCGCGAGTGGATGACGATGATGGGCGCGACGCGCTATTCGACCCTGAAGACAGTCGTCCGCCAGGGCCTCTCCTCCGGCATCCTCTACAATGCAACTCTGCTAAGGAGTTATATTCTCCAGGAAGACCTGTTCCCGATGAGCCCCGGCGAGCTCTCGCTCGAGACCGGGGGCTATCCCGACGTCGAGAGGATAAGCGGCGGCGAGCTCATCGAGAAGATAGGGGATGCCTATGCGAAGTACGGCGAGGACGAAACAATAATACTCTGCCGCTCCAACAAGCGTGCGCTGCGCTATAATGCCGGTATCCGCGGGACTGTCCAGTTCAAGGAGGACCGTCTCGTGAGGGACGACAAGCTCATGATAGTCAAGAACTGCTATCAGTTCGTCGAGGACCTCGAGGGAACCGACTACATTGCCAACGGCGACATCGCCAAGCTCATAAAGATATGGGGCTACGAGGACCGCTACGGCCTTCATTTCGCCAAGGCTCGCCTCTCCCTGCCGGATTACGGCGACCAGGAGATAGTCGCCGAGGTGATCCTCGACACCCTCGAGTCCGAGAGCGCTTCGCTGACATACGACGAGCAGAACATGCTCTATGCCGGTGTGAATGACGATTATGCCCACATCGCTTCGAAGAGGAAGCGTTATGAGGCCGTACGCGAAGACCCTTATTACAACGCCCTCCAGCTCAAGTATGCGAATGCCATAACATGCCACAAAAGCCAGGGCGGCCAGTGGAAATGCGTCTTCATCGACAACCCTTTCTGGATGGAACAGCTCCTGCCGGAGGACCTTCGCTGGCTGTATACGGCGATAACCCGTGGGGTCGAGAAGGTCTATTTCGTGAATTTCAAGGATGAATTTTTCAAGTAACTATATGAAAAGAACAATCGTTTCAGTAATACTTGCCTTAGTCTCCGTG
>JAKSJS010000197.1 GCA_024398155.1 Bacteroidales bacterium
TGAGCCGGGCGGCGAAGATCGTCATGGAGTTACTGAAATCCCCGCCATAGCCTCCTTTGGCGTTCTCGCGGTTGTCGAAATAGGTTTGGAAATCGGCATCGTAAGCAAACGAGACGGGGTTATGGGCCTGGGCGCGGAGCGCTAAGGGCATAATGAGGGCGAGGGCTATGAGGAAAATTTTACGCATACGAAAAACAAATGTAGGGATATTTTGGTAAATTTGCGATTATATGAAAGAGAAAACGACAGTCGAAACAGGCAGGGCACCCTTCGGGATTGGCCGCGAGGACAGGATACTCGTGCTCGGCAGCTGCTTCGCCGCGGCCGTCGGCGAAAGGCTCGCCGGCGAAGGCTACGAGGTATGCCTCAACCCTTTCGGCACCCTCTTCAACCCCGCATCGATAGCCTCGTCACTCGAGCGGCTCGCCTCGGGCCGGCCGTTCGCGCACGGCGACGCAGTCGCCCTGGGCGCCGGCGCCGGCCTTGTCGGCTCCTTCTCCCACTACACCCGCTGCGCCCGCCCTACCGCCGGGGAGTTCCTCGACTCGGCGAACGCCGCCCTCGCCGAAGCTTCGGCCTTCTACAAGAGCGCTACAAGAGTCATACTGACCTTCGGCACCGCCTTCGTATTCCGCTTCCTGGGTGCTCCGGACCATCCTTCGGAGGTAGGCCGCATAGTCTCCAACTGCCTCAAGCGTCCCGCCCGCGAATTCTCGCGGGAGATGCTCTCAATCGATGAGACAGTCAGAATAATGTCGCCTTTTGCAAGTAGCTGCGGTACGTTCGGAGACCCCTCTGTCACTCCGAAGAAAGTCGTCTATACAGTAAGCCCGATACGCCACATGGCCGACGGGGCCCACGGCCACACCGTCCCCAAGGCGACGCTCCTTCTCGCCGCCGAGAAGCTCGCCTCAACGGGCGATGCCGCCTATTTCCCTTCCTACGAAATCCTCCTTGATGAGCTTCGGGACTACCGCTGGTATGCAGAGGACCTTGTCCACCCTTCCCCCGAAGCCGTAGACCATATAACCGGACAATTCAAAAACTGGATACTTTGATGGATATCTTCAGAATACTCGAGATCTTCTCCCTTGTGACCGGCGTCATCTTCATGACGCTCCAGGTCTTCCAGAACCGCTGGATGTGGTACATGGAGATCCTGACTGCCTCCGCCGCGCTTGCCGTCTCCCTCCACAACCATCTCTGGGCCGTCTCCCTCCTCAATGCTTACTACATAGTCATGGCCGTCGTCGGCATCTTCTCCTGGAGAAAGATAGAGCAGGACAACGACTCCGACGTCCATATTGTCAGGATGTCCCCGAAGATACTTGCCATAGGACTCTTCCTTCTCGTCGCCGGTTCGTTCGGGCTCAGCCTCCTTCTCAAGGCGACCTCCGACCCCGCCCCCGTTCTCGACTCCGTGAGCTTCGCCCTCGCGATAGTCGCGACATGGTGGCTGACCCGCTCCCATATCGAGCAGTGGTACCTATGGTTCGCCTCCGACATTCTCTCAGCAACCCTTTTCTTCACCCAGGGGCTCTACTGGATGGGTCTCCAGTTCACCTTCTACCTTGCCTTCTCGGTCATAGGCTATGTCCATTGGAAAAAGAAAGGAACCATCGTAAGTTAAGACTTTATATATGAAAAGAACAATACTTCTACTGGCATCGTTACTCTGCCTCTGCAACTTGGAGGCAAAGGTGAAATTCTCTTCCGTAATCGGAAGCAACATGGTTCTCCAACAGGAGAGCGACGTAAAAGTATGGGGCACAGCGCTTCCCGGCCGCACCGTCACCATATCGGCCTCTTGGGCCGGCGAGCCGGTTTCCGTGGCGGCCGACGCCGCCGGAAACTGGGAGGCCGTCCTCAGAACGCCCTCCTACGGTGGCCCTTACACGATTACCGCCAATGACGGCAAGAAGAAAAAGACAGCCGTCACCCTCGACAACATCCTCATCGGAGAGGTCTGGCTCTGCAGCGGCCAGTCCAACATGGAGATGTGCGTGAGGGATTCGCGTGATGCGGAAAAAGAAATTGCCCAGGCTTCCAATTATCCTGAAATACGTATCCTCAGGATAGGCAACAGAGTGTCGTCCTACCCTCTCGAGGAAGCAGAGATATGG
>JAKSJS010000198.1 GCA_024398155.1 Bacteroidales bacterium
GCGGCACTTTCCTCCAGGCTGAGAGCGAGATCGCTGCAATCAGCATGGTGTACGGAACCTCCGCTGCCGGAAAACGCGTCATGACCTCCTCCTCGTCTCCCGGAATCTCCCTGAAGCAGGAAGGCATCTCATATCTTGCGGGAAGCAACCTTCCTGCGGTTATTGTCAATGTCCAGCGCGGCGGCCCCGGACTCGGCGGCATCCAGCCGTCCCAGTCCGACTATTTCCAGGCCTGCAAGGGCGGCGGACACGGAGATTACCATCTCCTCGTCCTCGCGCCCTCGACTGTCCAGGAAATGGCTGACCTTACCTTCCTTGCCTTCGACCTCGCGGACAAGTACCGTGTCCAGTCGATGATCCTCGCTGATGGAACCGTAGGCCAGATGATGGAGCCCGTCGAGCTTCCCGAGCCTTGCGAGCACGAGTTCGCGAAGCCCTGGGCCCTCAAGGGCAAGGGCGAAGGCCGCTCGAAGTTCATAACTTCTCTGTCCCTCTCTCCCGAGGAACTCGAGCAGTGGAATCTCAACAACTTCGCGAAGTATCACGAGATCGAGGCGAACGAGCAGAGAGCCGAGGAGTTCATGATGGACGATGCTGAAATATGTATCGTAGCCTTCGGCATCTCCGCCCGCGTATCCCGCAATGCCGTCCTCGCCGCACGCGAGAAGGGCATCAAAGCCGGCATGATACGTCCGATAACCCTCTATCCTTTCCCCAAGGATGTCCTCAAGAAGGCCGCGACCCACGTTAAACGCTTCATCAGCGTCGAACTCAACATGGGCCAGATGATCGAGGATGTCCGCCTCGCTATCGAGTGCGCCAGTCCCGTCGAGCTTTGCAACAGGGTAGGCGGCGTGATCGTAACCCCTGAAGAAGTACTTGCAGCTATAGAAGGAGGTAACAAATGAAAACTGTATTCGAAAAACCCAAGTCACTCAAGGACGCTCCGCTCCATTATTGCCCCGGATGCGCCCACGGCATTGTCCATAGAATCATAGCCCAGACGATTGATGAACTGGGCATCCAGGATAACGTAATCGGTGTCGCTCCTGTCGGCTGCGCCGTGTTCGCCTACAACTATTTCGATATCGACATGCTCGAGGCCTCCCATGGCCGTGCTCCCGCAGTAGCTACCGGAATCAAGCGTGCAGACCCTTCGAAGGTCGTTTTCGCCTACCAGGGTGATGGTGACCTCGCCTCGATCGGTATGACCGAGACGGTCCATACCGCTGCCCGCGGCGAGAACATGACGATCATCTTCATCAACAATGCGATCTACGGCATGACCGGCGGCCAGATGGCTCCGACCTCTCTTCCCGGCCAGGTCACTAAGACCTCTCCCTACGGCCGCGACACCAACCTTGTCCGCTATCCCGTCAAGGTATGCGAGCTTCTTGCAACGCTCGAGTGCCCCTACTATATCGAGAGGGTTGCTGTAAACAACATTAGGAACGTCGCCAAGGCCGCGAAAGCGATAAAGAAGGCCTTCCAGAACCAGATAGACGGCAAGGGCTACTCCTTCGTCGCGGTCGTCGCCGCCTGCCCCAC
>JAKSJS010000002.1 GCA_024398155.1 Bacteroidales bacterium
GCTGCCGGGTTTGCGGCGGGGCGCCTCGGCGCCGCGCGAGCTGCGCGCGGCGCTGAACTCGCGGGCGGAGACCGGTCTGCCGTTCGGCTGACATTTCTGCTCGACCGTCCTTGCGGCCGGGACACATATCCAAAGGACAATGTAGCCGAGGAAAGCCACTGCGCTAATGGAGTCGCAGATCTCGGAGAGCCAATGGATGTAGACGACCTCCGATATAATGGCGCCTCCGAGAAGGAGGAATACGAAGATCAGACGGAATATGACCGTGTCGCAGTCGAAATAGGCCCCAAGTCCGGAGCAGACTCCGCCGAAGACTTTGTTGTCTATGTCACGGAACAGTCTCTTCTTGGATTTCTGCGTCTCGGGAGCTTCTTTTGCGGGAGCCTCATCGGCCTTCCCGAACTCTCCCATCACCGCCTTCACGGCATTCACGTTATTTATCGAAACGACCCTTTCGGCGGTCGTCCTTTCGACGAGAAGCTCGCCTATGCGTTCCTCTATGTCGCCATAGATCTCGTTCTCGTCTTCAACGCCCTTATAGGCCTCCCGGACCGAGTCGAGATAGTCCTCGAGGGGCTTTACGGCGTCATCCTCCAGATTGAAGGAGAAGCCGCCAATATTCACTTTATGCGTCTTTTTCATCGGTTGAGGGTGGGGGTTTTAAGGTTTTCTATCGATCCGACGAGCTCTGCCCAGGCGGCGTCGAGCTCGAGGAGCTGGACACGTCCCTTGCTGGTTATCGAATAGTATTTCCTCGGGGGTCCCTGGGTCGACTCCTCCCACCTGTAGGTAAGGAGGCCCTGGTTCTTGAGACGGATGAGGAGAGGGTAAAGAGTGCCCTCCACGACAATGAGGTCGGCATCCTTAAGCTTCTGTATTATCGAGGTGGCGTATTCGTCACCGTTCCTGAGCAGGAGGAGTATGCTGTACTCAAGCACTCCCCTTCTCATCTGGGTCTTGCTGTTTTCCGTTACCTGTTCCATGTCATCTCGAGTATTTTTCTATGTTCTCCGCAGTGGGAGGCACACCGTAGAGCTCGCATTTTTCAATGGCTGTACGGGCCTCTGGAAGAACGATCCAGAATATAATGTAGATCCATATGCCTGCAGAGGCGAATATCACCGCGAGGACGAAGAGTACCCTGACGACAGTCACATCCACATCGAAGTACTCGGAAAGGCCGGCGCATACGCCGCCTATCTTCTTCGCGTCATGGTCGCGGTAGAGCTTGCGCTTGGTCGCGGCGGGCTCTTCCCTGTCCGCCTCGATGAACGGCCTGCCGCTCTTTTCGGGCTGGGGGTCCTCGCCTTCGGGAAGGCCGAGCTGGGCTATCACATCGCGTACTATCGACTCGCTGACAACCTCGCGGCCACCGAGTTTCTCCCTGAAGAGGTCGGAGATCCTCATCTCGACCTCTTCCAGGATCTCGTTCGCCGCAGCGCGCGACTCCTTGCTGTCAAGGTCTTTCCTGTAATTGTCGAGGTACTTTCCGAGTACCTCGTAGGCGTCCTCATCAAGGATGAAGTTACACCCGCCTACTGATACGCTTGTTGTCTGTTTCATATCTTAATATCTTTCGATTTTGGAGGCACCGCTGGCAGATATCCGCGTCTCAGCATCCTCATTTACACAAATTTTTGAAGCACCGGAAAGTTCCGCATCGAGGAATCCGGCATTGAATTCGCCCTTGGTCGCTCCGGACATCTCAAGGGATACGTTTCCGGCCCTGAGGTTCCTGCAGCTGAGGTTGCAGGCTCCCGAGCCGTCCGCCTCGACCCTGTCGGCGGACCCGCTGAGGGTCACGCGGCAGGCACCGCTCATGTCAAGGTCCAGATCCCTCACGGCGACCTCAGCCTCGAACCTCGAAGCGCCGCTCATGTCAACGTCAAGCTTCGCTCCGGAAAGGACGGATTCGGACTCGAAGCTGCATGCTCCGCTGAGTTCGACCGACTCGAGGCCTCCGCACGACAAAGGAATACGTACCAGTATCCTTTCGGCATCCCTGAGCGAAAGGGACTTGGTGCCGAAGGACAGCTCACGCCCGTTATCCTCATGGCGGATTACGAGATATGGTACGAGGCCCTTGTCACAGGTGACTTCAACCACGTCCACCGAGTCAGTATAGACTATCTTGTATAAGCCAGCTGCCTCTATTTCGCTGAAGCTCCTTGAAAGATTGTAGGTAATGGTAGTGTCTATGCCGGTAGAGACAGACTTTGAAAAAGGTGTGCTTACCGACACTGACCTGCCGTTGACGGAGATTGTGCAGCCGGCAGCTGATATCAGCGCAGCCATCAGGACTGCGACCGAAGTAATTGCTTTTCTTTTCATTCCAGTATTAAGGTTCAATAAATTCATTGTGTCGCCTTTTATTTGGCACTACAAAGATATAGAATATTTTTAGTACCTTGCAACACAAAGTACATAAAAAAACGAAAAAACTTCAATTTTTTGTTCTGCTTGCAGACTTTTTATGTCAAGCAGAACCAAAAAGGAACAAAAATCTATTCTTCGGGTTCGGAGGAGCGGAGAGCGTGCTCGAGATGCATGACGACGCGTACTACCTCCTTGCGGAGACCGTCCACGACGACTCCGGTGAGGTCGGGAGTAAGGGTTATCCTGTCCTCATACATGCGCGTCAGGCGGTGGAGCTTGTTGCGGCAGCGGAAGGTCATCTTCTCGGGGCCGTTCTCTTCGGGCTCGAAGCCGAGATTGCCCATGACCTCGATGATCCTATCGCGGTTGGCCTCAAGACCGCCCGTGAAGCAGGCGTTCTTCTTCATATATCCCACAGAAGGATAGAGGGCACCGGCGGCTATGAAGATAAGGAGGATCTTCCACCAGGAATCGTCCTTGAACATCGTATGTATATCCCCGTCGCTGATCTTGAGAAGTACGAGCGCGGAGAGGATGATCGTGAATATGACAGTGAAGTAGACGAAGTACTTGATACCTCTTATTATATATTTTTTCATACCGTTTTATTAATGTACGCCACAAATTTACGAAAATCCGCGCAAATTGCTATTTTTGCAGACTATAACTAAAAGACAAGACAATGGAAGAAAAAAATCCTCAGGCTGAAAGCCTCAAGAAAACGATGCATGCGCTCATAATTGTCGCAGTAATACTCGCAGGAGCCCTTGCATATATATGGTATACCAAATCGAACCTCGTCAAGGACCTCAACGCCGAGAAGCAGGACCTCACCGAGCAGATGGTCGCCCTCCAGAACGACTATGCCGCCCTCTCCTCCGACTACGACACGATCAACTCCCAGCTCGACTCCTCCCGCGCGGAAGTCAACCAGCTCATCGAGAGGATCAAGAAGACCGACGCCACCAACCGCGCCAAGATGCGCCAGTACGAGAAGGAGCTCGGAACCCTCAGAAGCATTATGAGGAACTACATCGTCCAGATCGACTCCCTCAACACCTTGAACAAGAAGCTCACTGCTGACGCCGCCGAGGCCCGCCGCGAGGCCTCCGAGAGCCGTCGCCGCTCCGAGGAGCTCTCCAAGACCGTCGAGAGCCTCTCCGGCCAGGTTGCCGCAGGTTCCGTAATCAAGGCCCGCGGAGTCAAGGTTGAGGCCTACAACGCCTCCGACGCCGTCACCGACAGGAGCTCCCGCGTCGTAAGGCTCCTCACCTCCCTCAGCCTGATCGAGAACGACCTCGCTCCCAAGGGCTACATAAGGATATATGTAAGGATCAAGGATCCCCAGGGCATCCTCCTTACGAACTCCGGTTCCCGCAACTTCACCTTCAACGGCGAGCCTATGATCGCCTCCGCCTCCCGTGAAGTCGACTACCAGGGCTCCGAGATTGACCTTTCCATCTACCTCAACGACATCGAGGCCTTCGAGAAGGGTATCTATACTGCCGAGGTCTACACCTCCCAGTCCCTCCTCGGAACTGCCGAGCTCATGCTCCGATAGCTCCCGGGGATGGTCTACCTCCACGTTCCTTTCTGCCGTAGCTGGTGCACCTATTGCGCTTTCTACTCCGAAATATGCCGCTCCGAAAAGGAATTTGACGACTATGCTGCCGCCGTCCTCCGGGAGATCGGACTTAGAAAGGAAGAGTTTTCAAAGGACAACAATACCCTCTATATAGGCGGCGGTACCCCTTCGGTACTGCCGCTCTATTGTCTCGGGGCTATAGTCGGAAAGATCCGCGAGGCCCTTTCCATGGCCGAAGACGAGACCTTCACCGAGTTCACTGTCGAGGTCAATCCCGACGACATTGTAAGGCAGGGCGCCGGTTACGTCCGCGGCCTCAAGGCCCTCGGCGTAAACCGCGTCAGCATGGGAGTCCAGTCCTTCGATGACGCCATCCTCCGCTGGATGAACCGCCGCCACGACTCTGCCTCGGCCCTCGAAGCCTTCCGGCTTCTGCGCGAGGGCGGGATCGACAACATCAGCATCGACCTTATCTTCGGTCTCAGCCAGCTCCCCGACGAAGTGTGGGAAGAGACCATTGACAGGGCCATAGCCCTCCGGCCTGAGCACATCTCCGCATATATGCTCTCAGTCGAAGAAGGCAGCGCTCTATATGACAAGGCGGAAGCGGGAGAGTACAGCGAAGCCTCGGATGAGCAGGCAGAAGCCCAGTACAATACCCTGTGCAGGAAACTGGGGGAAGCCGGATACGGCCACTACGAAATATCGAACTTCGCCAGGCCCGGCCTTGAGGCGCGCCACAACTCGGCCTACTGGGACCACGTCCCCTATGTAGGCCTCGGCCCCGCCGCCCACTCCTTTGACGGCAACAGGCGCAGCTGGAACCCTTCCAACCTCGAACTTTACCTTGACGGCGGGAAAGGCGGCTGCGAAGTCCTCACTGAAGAGCAAAAAGTCGAGGAGACAATAATGCTGGCCCTGCGCACATCGGGAGGCATTGACAGGGACTATCTAATAATGAATTCCGACCCGGAGGCCCTCGGGAAAGCCCTCGCCAAAGGAGACCTTGTCGAGGAAGGCTCCCGTCTCCGTATCCCAGAATCCCGCTTCTTCCTGTCTGACGGTATCATATCCGACCTCATCTGAATTCCGGATTTATTATTAAATTTACGCCATGAAAAAGTTCCTTTTCGCAATTTCTTTCCTGGCGGCCGCAGCCTGCGCGCCGAAGGCCCTGGAGGTTTTCGATCCCTCCGACGCTGTCGTATTCAGCGACATGACCGTCGACAAGATGGCCCACTGTTCGATTTTCAAGGTCATAGGTGACGAAGTCTTCTTCGCCTACTACCATGACACGACCCAGACTCTCGAGCACCCCAAGATGCCGACGATAATGCCTGTACTTGCAAGGTCCCCCTGGCCTGTGACAGGAGAGGATATAGAGTACACCGACGTAGTCCGCTGCGGCGAATCCTACGGGAGCTTCACCCAGGACCCGAACCGCGCGCCTTACGACCCGAACCTGCTCCAGGTCGGCACCAAACTCCGTTTCTATTTCAACGGATGCATGGGCGGAAAGGTGGTATACACCGCAAGGACATACGACCTCGAGTCCCACGAGTTCGAGCCCGAGGCGGTTCCCTGCCGCATCTGTTTCGAAGGGGATACCCTCGAAATGACTTCGCCCAATCTCTTCTCGATCATGGAAAGGCTCGGCTACGCGACGAAGGATGTCAACGATGTCGTCATCTCCCATCGCTTCATCAAATACAACGGTTCCTGGTACAACGTGGTCGCGAACGGCTTCACCACCGCATCGAAGCCCCTCGTCATAAAGACTGACGACGGCCTGCTCTTCGACTTCGTCTTCGCCTGCGCCGAGGTCCCCGGAGGCACCTGCGAGGCCGCCTTCGAATTCAAGGGCAGCGACATGTACCTTATTACAAGGAATATCTTCGAGGACTGGCACGAGAACGCAACGTATCTTTCGAAGTTCTCGATGAAGGACGGCAGCTGTCTTTCGGCTCCCGTGAAGCTCACGGGCCAGACCGCAAAATCAGCTCTCATCAACAGGAAAGGCAATATCTACGCCTTCTACAATGCCCTCCCCGACATTGAGAAGGACGGCAAGGCCGTCGGCCGCAGCCGGCTGAGGATGGCCCGTATCGGAAAGGACTGCGAGCTCCTCGATTCCGCTGACGTAATCGGCAACTACGGTATCCACTACCCCTACACCGACCTTGTCGACGGCGAGGTCTGGATGAGTTTCAGCGAGGACCGCCGCGAGATCTCCCCTCTCGGCTACACCCGCTCGAACCTCTCCCTGATCCGCTTGCCGCTATAAGCCCCTATTCCGGATCCTCGTCTTCGTCCGATTCTTCAGAGTCGGAGTCTTCGTCGGACTGAACCTGTTGCTCCTCGGGAAGCGGATCCGGTCTGTCCCAGCCTCCTGGAGGCATGCCGTAGCAAGCTGTGAAAACATTGAGTCCGCAGATCAGAAGCAGGACTCTGAGGATGGCTTTTTTCATATCGAAAGTTTCTTTAAATTGCATTGTATCAGTTTGCCGTCGTCATCCCTGAGGTGCATGCCGTTGCCGTGGCAGTACTTCCAGTATCTGCAGTCGGCGCAATCCCCGGTGCGCATCCATTCGCGGTCACGCATGTTTGCAAACCTGTTTTCCCATACGTCCACGAAATCGTCGGTGTAGATGTTTCCCTGGTCATAATTCGCCCTGATGCTCGTACAGGCTGAGATTGAGCCGTCGATACGGACACCGGCGATGCTGATGCCGGCCTGACAGGTGAACAGATGGTCACGAACCTTGCCTTCGTATGGGCCGAGGAAACCTTCACAGGCATAGCTTACAGAAATCCGGCCCTCCATGCGGGTGGCAATGATGAAGTCCATGAGCTGCCTGTACTGGAGGCTGTCGAGCTGAAGCTCCGGGTTGGTGGCCGCACGGCCTACGGGAAAGACGGTGAAGATGCGCCAGCTCTTGAGGCCGAGACTGATAAGGTATTCCTTGAACTGTTCGAGCTGGACGAAGTTCCTCCTGTTCACACAGGTTACTACGTCAAATGCGAATGAGGGTTCTTTCGCAAGGCGTTCTATCGCATGCGAGGCATTCTTGAACGAGCCCGGTACTCCACGCATCCATTCGTGCGCCTCCTCCAGGCCGTCGAGGCTGATGGTTGCAGCACGCATGCCGGCGCCGAGCAGCTCGTCTATCTTCCTGTCGGTCATAAGCATGCCGTTGGACACCATGCCCCAGGGGAATTCCAGCTCATACATCCTCCGGCCGGACTTGGCAATGTCCTGCCTCATGAGGGGCTCTCCTCCGGTCACGACTATGTTGATATGATGGGAATCGTATGACTCCTTTACCCGGCGGAGCACTTTCTCGAAGTCTTCAAAAGGCATGTCCGGATGGAGGGAGGACACCTTGCAGTCGCTTCCGCAGTGCTGGCATTTCATGTTGCAGCGCAATGTACACTCCCAGAAGAGCTGACTCATGGGATGTTGCCGTATCTGCTCTTCAACCACCTTGTTGAAAGCGGACAGGCCTATGATCTGCTTGAACGATAATGACGGCATGGCTTTTTTCTCCCCGGCTTCAATGAAATTATTCACTCTCACAAATTTAATGGTACCGCGTGAGAATTGCAACCTTTTTAGAACTAATCACCAATAAAATTCACTGCCGAAAGCTCTTCCGTAAACCGGCGGAGCCCGTCCCTCATACGGTCTACTGTTGCCTTGCGAGGTTTGCTGGAGCCCGAAAGATAGTGGCCCAGCTGCTTCTGGTTGATGCCGGTTATCCTTTCAAGACCAGCAAGGGTAAAGGTTTTGGAGAACTCCTCAAGAAAGGAGGCCATATCATAACAGAATTCGAACTCTGCAGGAATAAATTCCCTGCCCGAAGTTTCTATTACCGACTTCATCTCTTCGTATGAAGATTTGAAGTCAGCAATCGTTTCATCCACCGTTTTCCCTTCTCCAATAAGGCCGTATTGCGGATGACGTGTAGCCATATATGCTGAATATCCATTCTCAGCAATCTCAATCATTACCTTCACTTTCATATTCCAGCGTCCCTTTTTATTGCATTAAGAGTTCCTTTCTTCACTTCCTCTGAAACATGATTGCTCATCCTGAAGAATTTGTTTGTCAGAGGGCTGAACCATACAGGATGTCTCCCACCTGAGACCGAATAACATCCAGCCTTTTTCAGGATTCTTTCCAATTCAGAGTATTTCATAGCAAAGGTAGTAATTTTTCTATTATGTACAATAGTAATACTACTATCAATAGTTAGTGGAGGTGATCTGGAAGGTCAGGTCCACATCGCCGAAATGGCCGACTGCATTGCTGTTGACTTCGATGAACTTGCGGCTGAGCTGGCCGCGCCAGACAATATCGTCCTTTGAATAGATTGGGATAGAAATGTCGATGCCGTAGTTTTTGGAGCCGTATTTTACGACTGCGCTGCACTTCCAGGCGTCAATTGTACCGCCATCGTCCTCAGTGATGATGAAGGCGCATTTCTCCAGCTGCTCGGTCCATTCGGAAACAAGGACTGCGTTGAAGGGGACCGGCTCGCCTTTCTGACTGCGCTTTACGACTATGTTGAAGTCGGTGACGGTAGGAGTGAAGACCCTCATCTCGGCTTCCGTACTCGCCCAGAAGTCCTCGACCGAGCCGATCTTGACGAAGAACTCGCTGGCTCCGGCGAACCAGCAATCGTAGTTGCGGTTCATCTGGAAGTTCTTGAGGATAAGCGTGCGGACTGTACCCTGGGGGCCCGGATTGGCCTTTGTCTCTATAGTTATGTCGCCGCCGGGCATGCCCCAGCCCGGATCGTTCTTACGGATAAGCTCGAGCGGGCGGAGGCCGGAATCATCGTTCCTGTTGATGACCCATACGGGTGTCTCCACAGCCATCTGCTCGTCGACCAGAAGTTTCTCCTTCGCGATGTTGCCGTCCCTGTCATAATAGAGGCGGTAACCGACATTCGTCTCCCGGGAGTCGTCACCTGGAGCATATGTGATAATAGGGAGACTGGCCTTGTCCCAGTTTCCGCTGTAGGGCCAGTATATCTGGATGTCGGACTCCGCGAGGCCGTCCATGAAGGCCTCGGGGTCGACATCCGGCAGGTCCGGCCGGCCGGCAGCCTTCGTTCGCGAGACAAGACTCTCGCGGATCAGCTCCCTCATCGGCTTCTCATAAGAAACGGCGGCCTTCGTCTCCACATACTCATCTCCGACTCCCCTGCCCGGGACCTCGAAGAGATCCCTCATCATATACTCCTCGTCAAACCCGTTCCCCGAAGACGAAGAGACCGCCGCGAAAACTTCGCTCATCTGCTCATTTCCGATCGGAAGGGAGGAAATCAGTTCCGCGACCTCGTCGAGTCCCAAAGCCATCGGGCCGCCTTCCTCCCCTTTCTCTCCGACCGTCCCTTCCACGCAGGCTGTTGCCAGCCCAAGGGATACACATATCTTCATAAAATACCAGAAAGTCCTTTTCATACCCGGAATGTTTTATCAGTTCACGATGCAAAGTGACGGAGAATTATCCGTTTACCTTCCGGGGCAAACGGATAAAGTTTCAAAATCATCGTCCTAAAGGCGTCCAGGGCCTGAAATATTTTTGAAAATAAGAGAAGGCAAAACGGCTTTTTACTGCCATTTGCCTTAAATATCAATCATTTACAAAATAAACGTTTAACCGTTTATACCGTAAATCTGTTTCGCCGCTTCTTCGAGGGCCGAATAGAACTCTTCGCCGAAATAGCGCGTGATAGGGTCCTTCAGGAACTGGTAGACCCTTATCCCTTCCCGCTTTCCTTTTATGAAGGCGTCCTTGCATATCTCCCAGCGGTGGAGATTGACTGCAGTGAGTCCGTTCGACAGTTTGGAAAGCCTTATTGGATAGAGACTGCATGAGATAGGCTTCTTGAAGTCGCCCTTGCCGCGGTCCCAGCAGTATTCGATAGAACACATGCAGTTGCCGTCCTTGTCGAAGTGGCAGTAGGCGCATTCTTCGCTATTGCCGACAAGAGGCGTTACGAGATCCCCGTCTATGTCGACCTCGAAGAAGCCCTTTTCTTCTATCACCGCCTTTCCTTCAGGCCTCATCATCGGGCTGTAGACAGGGTAGTTCTTCTCGAGGGCTTCTATCTCGCACTCCTCGAGCGGGGCTCCGCTGTCGCCGATGATGCAGCAGCATCCCTTGCATTTTGCGTAATCGCAGGCGAAATATTCGGTAAAGATGTCGCCGGAGACGAGGGTGTCGTCTATCTGTATGATGGAAGGATACTCCATATTCCTTACAATATTATGCGTCCACCGTCGTAAAGGGTGGAGAATATCTTCTGGACGCTGTCATTGGGGATTGCGGAGAGCTTCGCCGCGCATCCGTTGTTGTAGTCCTTGGCCTCGGTGACCTTCTCTTCTCCTATCCAGAGCCAGTAAAGAGGAGAGGAGGTGCGCTGGGCGTAGGCCGTAGAGGCTTCGCTCTTCGAGAGGCCGGGCTCGCCGGGCTGGAAATGGCCTCCGGCAAGGTTGCGCAGCTCCCTCATGATGGTCTTCCTGACCTCGGAGGTGGAAGCGGCGCCGCCCTCCACACATTCGGGGGAGATATTTGCGCTGACCCTGAGGTTGATGTGGCCCTTGGGAGCGGAGGAGAACGTCAGGCTGCTCCTGACCTCCCATCCGCTGCTTTTCAGCGCGCTCGAAAGAACCTTCGAGAGCAGCATGTCGGCGATTCCGACGGCAAGGCGGTTGTCCATCGTGGTCTCCATGAGGCCGGAGGCAACGATGCGGACTGCCGGCAGGTCGTAGTCGGTGGAGATGGACCTTTCGCCGCTCAATATGCGGTAGGAGACGGAAGGAACGGTGCGTTTTGCAGCTGAGGTGCGGAACTGGTCGGCGAACATTCGGAGTGAAGTGAGGAACTTGTATTCCGTTATGTCGCCTACGACTATGAGGGCACCGTCATTCGTCGTCCCGAAGCGTTTCGCGTAGAAGCGTTCGGCCCTCTCGTAGAAGTCGTCGGCAAGTATGTCGCCGGTCTTGTACTCCGAGAAAGCGTATCCGGGCTGGAGCTCCTTCTCGAGGCGTTCCATGATATGGTCGTCGGCATAGATCATCGAGCCGAGGCTCTCGCACTTTTCGTAGTACTCATACGCCTTTTCGTCGGCAGCACGGCCGTTGAGGATCGACAGGAGGAAGCGGAAGAAGAGATCGGGATTCGAGGAGTCGGCCTCTCCGCGCAAGAAGCAGTCGTCGAAGTTCACGTCGGCCTTCACCGTCATGCCCTTGGACTCCATGAGGCGGAGGAATTCATTCGCCTTGAAACCGTTGATGGTGCATATCGAGAAGATGTCGTCGAGGTAGGCGCTCTCTCCGGCGACGGCGCCTTCGAGGCTTGAGGTGCCGCCTCCCATGACGGCGGACCAGTAGAGCTTGCCGCCGGTATTCATCTGTCTGTAGAATACGCGCAGGCCGTTTGCGAAGCGGAACTCAGTACCGGCGAAGGTCTTCTCGTTGACTGTCTTCTTAGGCTTGTATTTCTTGGGCGACGGAGAAGGAAGAGCGGCGCTCGCAAGAGACAGGAATCCATTGGGAACACTGTCGGGCTTCACAAGGCGGGCCTGCTCATAGACATTCTCAAGGGCGCCGGGGGTCATTGCCCCTCCGGAGACGGAGATACGGATGTTCTCGTCGTTGCCATATGTGGCGGAGGCGATGCTCTTGATGGAACTGATGACTGTGGAGTCGGCTATTTCCCTATCAGTGAAGAGTTTGACTTTTGTGGCGGGGGAGGCGAGGTCGGTGCCGGTCACAAGGCTGGAGACTACGCGGCGGAGCCATGTGGCGTTCAGTATGGGCTCTTTCGCCTCGTTCTTGAAGCGCTCGATTATCGCGTCGGAGACCTGGAGGATCTCGGCGGACTGGACTCCGCCTCCTCCAATCTCAGCCGCCGTCGACGCGACGACCGCTATCGCCTGGGCGAGATTGTCCTCGCCGACGGCGAATTCGATGTCGAGGCTCTGGTCGCCATCGCTCATGTCGATGGGCATTACGCTGACGCCGAGGTTCGCAACCGGCAGGTCAAGGGCGGGGAAACGGTCCTCGAGACGGCGTCTGGTGATTTCACCGAGGGTCTCCATCATGACTTTGGAGACGGTAGGATAGATAGTGTTTATCCTGTCGGCGCGGGGGCGGGAGCTGAAGTAGGATATCTTCACTTTAGCGACTCCGAGGCCCTCTTCGGGGAATACTTCGGCCTCGAGGGGACGGCTCTTCCATTCGTAGGGGTATTTCCACGCGGCCTTGGCGGCCGAGGCGGGAACCATATAGGAGAAAAGGCGCAGCTTTTCGCTGACGGCGTTCCTGTCGACGTCCCCTATTATTATGAAGGTCTGGTTGTCAGTGCCATAGAGGCTGTCGCATTCATCTATCGCAGTCTTCGCGGCAGAGACCATCTGGAAGAGTATCGAATCCTGGGACTGGACCCCCGCCGAGGAGGTGAAGGTGCCGAAGCGGCGGAGACTGTAGCAGCCCTTGTTTTCGCTTTGGCACGCTCTCTGCAGTAAAGCGTATTCGGAACGTCCTTTCTCGGCAGTCGAAGTCACTATCGTATACTGCAGCCCGTCGGGCAGTTTCCCCGAAGTGACAGACCCGTCCGGAGCAAGAGTGCTCAGTTTCTGAGCGTTTGCGTGAAAAGCGGAGGAAAGGACAAGAAAAAGAGTAATAATGATATAAAAACGTTTGCTCATTCAGATTTAGAATTTGGATATGCAAAATTAACAAGAAAAATTCCTATTTTTGCGTTTTACAAAAGATCCGACGAAAATTATCAAGTAAAAAACCTATAAAAAGATGAAGAAAATTCTCCTTACCGCCGTTATGGCGATCCTTTCAATGGCAGCCCTTTCAGCACAAGATTTAGGCCAGGCTACCGACATCTACAACAACGGAGCCTCCTATCTCAACGCCGGTGACAAAGCAGGCGCCCTTACCGCCTTCGAGAAAGCTCTCGAGATGGCTTACCAGTGTGAAGAAGACGAGGACGGCCAGAAAGCCAACCTCATTTCCAATATCGAGGACGTTATCCCTTCAATCGCTCTCTCAATCGCCAAGGACTACATCAAGGCCGACGATTATGACAACGCAGTAAAACAGCTCGAGGCTGCTGTAGCTGCAGCTGAGAAATACAACAATCCCGCAGTTGCCGAGGATGCCAAGGAGATGATTCCCCAGGTATTCATGCAGCATGCCGGCAAGCTCCTCAACTCCAAGGATTACGAGGGTGCCGCCGCAGCTTACGGCAAGGTTCTCGAAATAACCCCCGATAACGGCATGGCCGCTCTCCGCCAGGGTATGGCTTACGGCGCCGCCGGCAACATCGAGGCTGCTGAGAACGCTTACGCTATCGCTATCGAGAACGGTCAGGAGACCGCCGCGAAGAAGCAGCTTTCCAACATCTATGTAAAGCAAGCCGCCGCTTTCCTCAAAGAGAAAGCTTACAATGACGCTCTTGCCGCCGCACAGAAATCCAACGACAACCTCGAGAACGCAACCGCCTACAAGGTAGCCGGAACTGCAGCAAGCCAGCTCAAGAAGAACGAGGACGCTGTCGCTTACCTCAAGAAATATCTCGATCTCTCCCCCAACGCCAAGGATGCAGCCCAGATGCAGTACACTATCGCTGCCCTCTCCCAGACTCTCGGCGACAAGGCTACCGCTATCGAGTTCTACAACAAGATCCTCACTGATCCCAAGTTCGGCGAGACTGCAAAACAGCAGCTCGGAGTTCTCAATAAATAAGTTCTTCCTCCTGTATGAGGGAACTTGAACTCCTCGCCCCGGCGAGAAACCTCTCTGTCGGCATCGCAGCAATAGACTGCGGTGCCGACAGTGTCTATATCGCCGGACCGGAGTTCGGTGCCCGCCAGGCTGCGGGCAACTCTGTCGAAGACATAAGGGAGCTTGCCTCCTACGCCCACCGCTACGGCGTGAGGGTGTTCGTGACCGTCAACACTATCCTTTACGATGACGAGCTCGGAAAGGCCTCCCGGCTCCTGAGGGAGCTCGCCGGCGCGGGCGTCGACGCATTCATCGTCCAGGACATGGCAGTGATTGAGCTGTGCCGTGACCTCGGTATAAAGGTTCCCCTCCATGCTTCGACCCAATGCGCGATAAGGACACCGGAAAAGGCGCGTTTCCTCGCTTCATGCGGTTTTTCCCGTCTGATCCTCGAGAGGGAACTCTCTCTGGCCGGGGTCCGCGACATCGTTTCCGCCGTGCCGGACAGGGAGATAGAGTTCTTCGTCCATGGCGCACTCTGCGTGTGCTACAGCGGCCAGTGCTACCTTTCCGAATCGATAACCGGGAGGAGCGCCAACCGCGGCGCCTGCGCCCAGGCCTGCCGCTCCAGGTATGACCTCATGGACCGCGAAGGCAATCTCCTGATAAGGGACAAGGCCCTCCTGTCCCTCAAGGACTATAACCTCATCGGCCGTCTCGGAGAGCTGGCCGGAGCCGGCGTCACTTCCTTCAAGATCGAGGGCCGCCTAAAGAACGAGTCCTACGTCCGCAATGTTGTCAGAGCCTATAGTGAGGCCCTCGACAGGCTTGTCGCCGAAAGTGGTGACATTTATCGGCGTGCTTCCTTCGGTCGTGTCGAGAAGGCCTTCGAGCCTGTTCTCGACAAGACCTTCAACCGCGGCTATACCGAACTTTTCCTTGACGGCAAGCGTGGCTTCTGGGCTTCGATGGAGTCCGCCAAGGGCATGGGCGAGATGGTCGGTACGGTCGAATCCGTATCCGGCGACAAGTCCTCCTTCCGCCTCGCGGCGAGGGAAGGCGTCCGTCTCGCCAACGGCGACGGACTCTCCTTCGTCTCCCGCCGCGGCGAGACCGTCGGCTTCCGTGCCGACGTATGTGACGGTAATGTCGTGAGGACAAAGCCCGTCCCCGAACTCTATGCCGGCGCTGTCGTCTTCCGCAACCTTGATGTCGCATTCGAGAAGGAGCTCGCCCGCAATCCCGGCCAGAGGATGATACCCGTCTCTGTAAACCTCCGCGTAAAGGACGGCAATCTGTACGTAGAGGCTGCGAGCGAGGACGGACGGACCGTCGCGAAGACTTACGTGCTCGATGCCGGGACTGCTGAGAACGTAGATCGTATGGGCTCGCTCGTAAAGTCCCAGCTGGAGAAGACCTCCTCCATATATCGTTTCTCCCTTACTTCCATCGAGTATGACAGGATGCCTTTCATGGCGTCCTCATTCCTCAATTCCGTCCGTCGTGACATCGCCGGCGAGCTAGACTCGACAAGTCCTGTAGCCCGTCCGCTCGCTACCGCTGAAGCTGGTCCCCTTGCGGCCGGGACCCTTCCCGAGACAAGCTACAAGGCCAATGTCTCCAACCGTCTTTCCGAAGGATTCTACAGGAAGATGGGCGCTGCCGTCATCGAACCCGCCTTCGAGCTCGGCCATAATCCCAAGGCCGAACTCATGAGGACGAAGTACTGCGTCCGCTATGAACTCGGCCTCTGTCCCAAGCAGTCTTCTGCCGCCCGCTCGCCCCTTCTTCCGAAGGGTCCTGTCGCCCCCGGCCCCCTTTACCTTCTCAACAACGGCCGCCGTTTCCGTCTCTCCTTCGATTGTGCCTGCTGTGAGATGACCCTTTCCGCCTCGCCCACAACTTTTCCTTCTGCGAGATAGCACTCCCGTGAGTGAAACGAGCCTCCACGCTCACGAGGGGGAGTTTCTGGGTGTCCCCGTGAGTGAAACGAGCCTCCATGCTCACGGGAGGGAGAAAAGAGCGCGGGGGAGGTAGGAGGCAGAGGGCGAGGAAATTATTTAGAGAAGACGACGAAGCGGGGACGTCCGCGGAAGTCGTCGACGATTTCGGCGCTCCGGAAACCGGCGCCGGTGAAAACGGCTGCCGTTTCGGGGCCGAAAGCCTCGTTTATCTCCACCATTCCACTTCCGCCTTCGCGGAGCGAGCGGAAAGCCGTCAGGGCAACGGCCCTGTAGAATTTCAAGGGATCATCGTCCGGCACGAAAAGGGCGAGGGCGGGCTCGTGGTCGAGGACGTTAGCCCTCATCTCCGCCTTTTCCTTCTCTAGGACATAGGGAGGATTGCTTATGACGAAGTCGAACTCTCCGAATTCACCGCCGGCGAGTACATCAGCCTCAACGAAACCGGGGACTTCAACTCCAGCGGGAAGACTCCCGGAAGAGAACTGGCCGCGGGCGACGGAAAGAGCCTCGGGAGAGATGTCCACTCCTGTTACTGAAGCTCCTGGGAGATATATTGCGAGAGACCAGGCTATACATCCCGAACCCGTACAGAGGTCGAGGATACGGGGGGCATCCGGACCGGAGGTCCTCTTGAGGAAGGATATCGCCCCCTTCACGAGCTGTTCGGTCTCGGGACGGGGTATCAGGACCGCGGGGGACACATTGAACCTGAGTCCGAGGAAAAGCTCGAAGCCGAGGACATACTGGAGCGGCTCGCCGGCGGCGAGACGGGCCACAAGGCCCTCGAGCTCGCCCAGGCGCTCCGCCGGGACCTCGGTCGCCGGCTCCACGATATGGGTGTAGCTCTTCACCCCCAGTTTTTCCTCACACAGCCTAATAGTCATAGCGAGAGCCTCTCCGGAAGGATATTTCCCTTCGAGAGAGGCTTTCGAGAAGTTTATGAATTCCTTGAGGAGCACCTTAGGAGTTCTCTATTATCGTAGTGAGGAAATCGGTCATGTCAAGGCCGGCGGTACGGACCATCTTGGGAACGAGCGACGCGGCTGTCATGCCGGGAATCGTATTTATCTCGAGGAAGTAGAGTCCCTTGGCCGAGAGGATGAAGTCGATGCGGACACACCCGCTGCAGTCCATATGGGCGTATATCTTCTTCGCGGCTTCCTGGATCATAAGGGTATCCTCGTCGGAAATACGTGCGGGACAGATTTCCTGGCTGAGGCCCTTGTACTTGGCGTCATAGTCGAAGAACTCGTTCTCGGAGACAATCTCGATGACGGGAAGAGCCTTGATCGCCTCGCCGTCACGATAGACTGCGCACTGGAGTTCGGAGCCGTCTATCGCGCCTTCCACGAGCACCGAATTGCCCTCGCTGAAGGCGTACTCGACAGCGGCGGGAAGGGCTTCGGGCGTCTTGACCTTCGTCACGCCGAAACTTGAGCCGCTGTCGGTTGGCTTGACGAATACGGGCCATCCGAGGCGGCTTTCGATACGCTCGGCCAGGTCGGCGGGAACCTGACCCTTGCGGAGGAAAATATCGTCAGCGCATTTTATGAAGTCCACGTCCTTGAGGTAGCTCTTGCAGGAGAACTTGTCGAAGGTTATGGCGGACACGAAGGCGCTGCAGCTCGAACAGGGAACACCTATCATCTCGAGATAGCCCTGGAGAAGACCGTTCTCACCGGGAGCACCATGCTGCATCACGTATGCATAGTCGAAGACAATTTTCTTTCCTTCGACGATTACGGAAAAATCGTTACGGTCGATGGAGGGGCGGGATCCCTCGGGAAGGACGACCCTCATCGCATTCTTCGAGCGGTAGGCTGCAAGCTCCCATTTGCCGAACCTTGCGAAGACCTCGTATACGGCATATCTGGTACCGTCAATACGGGAAGCCGTAAACTCTCCGCTCCTTATTGAAACCTCCCATTCGGAGGTGTCGCTGCCGTAGATGACGGCAATATTGTTGTAATTCTTCATACTCGTTATTCAAAGAAATTCTCCTCTTCCTGCTCCTGGGCTTTCACTGAAGCATCATTGTCGCTGCCGTCGCAGTTGAGGTTCAGATGCATTCCGGCGGGAGCGACAAAGCGGTCCGCAGCAGTCACTCCGAGCGTGCCGTCAGCAACGACCTTCTTCATGAAGATGCCCCAGATCGGAAGGGCCATGTTCGAGCCGCCGCCGAGGGCGAGGGACTCGAAGTGGGTCTGGGGGTCCTCACCTCCAACCCATACGCCGGCCGTAAGGGTCGGAGTATAGCCTATGAACCATCCGTCTGAGTTGTCATTGGTCGTACCGGTCTTGCCGGCGATCTCTCCCGTAAGGCCGTATTTCGAACGGAGACGTGCGCCCGTTCCATTGTTGATGACGCCCTGCATGAGGTTGGCCATGAGGAAGGCCGTATGCTGGCCTATTGCCTCGCGCTTGCGGTTCGTGAACTCGGAGAGGACGTTTCCGTTGGCGTCCTCTATCCTCGTGACGAACATAGGCTCGACGTAGACACCGCCCGAAGGGAAGGTGTTGTAGGCAGCCACCATCTCGTAGACATTGAGGTCCGCGGCACCGACGCATAGGGAATAGACGGGGTCGAGATAGCTTCCGACACCCATCTTCCTCATCATGTCGACCATGGCCTCGGGACCGAACTGCTTCATGAGGTAGGCGGAGATGTTGTTCGAAGACTTGGCAAGTCCCCATTTGATCGTGACGATGTTACCTATCCACTCGTCCTTGTCGGTACTCCTCGGCGTCCATGTATCGTCTCCGACAATGAAGGTCTGGGGAACATTGGCGACCTTGTCGCAGGGGGACATGCCCTCCTGCATGGCAAGGGTGTAGAGGAAAGGTTTTATCGTGGATCCGACCTGGCGCTTGCCCTGGCGGACGTTGTCATACTTGAAGTAGCGGTAGTTGGGACCGCCGACATAGGCTTTCACGTGGCCTGTCGTGGGCTCTATCGCCATGAAGGCGCAGCGAAGGTGGGACTTGTAGTACTTTATCGAGTCGTCCGGAGTCATGAGGGTGTCGATGTAGCCCTTGCCGTCCCAGGAGAATATCCTCATCTGGGAGGGTTTGGAGAAGCTCGCGAAGATCTCGTCGTCCGAGGCGCCCCTCGCCTTCATGACGCGGTAGCGGTCGCTCCAGCGGCGCGCCTGCTTGAGGATGGTCTTTATTGTCTCGGCGTCAGTATCGTTGGAGAAGGGACGGTTGGGCTTGTAGCGGAGATCGCGCCAGAAGGACTTCTGGAGGTCCTTGCCGAGATGCTCGGCCACAGCCTCCTCGGCATATTTCTGCATCTTATAATTAATGGTAGTGTAGATGCGGAGACCGTCCTTGTCGAGGTTGTACGGCGTGCCGTCAGTCTTTGTGTTCTTGTTGAGCCAGCCATAGAGCTCGTTGTCGGCCCAGAGGAGGGAGTCGACACGGTAGTCCTCTATCTGGCGGTAAGAGCTCTTCTTGGGTTTGGTCGCATTCATCGTGCGGCGGAGCATGTCGCGGAAATAGGGGCCGAGACCGGCATTGTGGTCCTGAATCTCATACGAGAGGGTTATAGGCACCTGCTGGATCGAGTCACGCTCGGCCTTGGTCAGGTATCCGGCCTTTTCCATACGGCCGATCACAAGGTTGCGGCGCTCGAGGGCCTGGTCGTAGTGGAGGGCGGGATTGTAGCGGGTCGGCTTGTTGACCATGCCGACGAGCATGGCGCTCTCCTCGACGGTAAGGTCAGCGGGCTCCTTGGCGAAGAAGGTCTGGCTCGCGGCTTTCACTCCGTAGGCATTGCTGCCGTAGAAGATCGAGTTGAAATACATATTTATTATCTCGTCCTTCGTGTAGTTGCGTTCGATCTTGACGGCCGTTATCCACTCCTTGAGCTTGGTCCATACCATCACCACCTGGTAGACTCCGGGTATCTTGCTCTTGACCTCGGTGCGGGGATAGAGGGTCTTGGCGAGCTGCTGGGTTATCGTACTGCCGCCGCCCTGGCTTGAGTCATGGAAGAAAAGGGTCTTTACTCCGACGCGCGCGAGACCGCGGAAGTCAATGCCGGAATGCTTGTAGAAACGGCTGTCCTCCGTAGCCACAGCGGCCTGGACAAGATAGGGAGAGAGGTCCTTGTAGGACACAAAGGAACGGTTCTCTATATGGAAGGTCGTAAGTATCTCTCCGTCCTCGGCGATCACCTGGGTTGCGAGCTTGCTGTCGGGATTCTCCAGTTCCTCGAAGGAGGGGATATGGGCGAAGGCCGCAACAAGGAGAATCATGAATATAAGGAAGGCAATAGGGCAAAGGAGGACAATCCAGAACCACTTTACAATTTTCTTCTTTGTCGTATCTTTCATAAAAAAATCTTACTTCGTAAAAGTTTTCCCGAACTGCAAAAGTAGCAACTTTATTTGGATTATTCCCGCGATTCTCGCTTACTTTGCATCCTGGAACTCTAAAAATTGGTATTGTGGGGAATTTGGTAATAGTAGAGTCGCCCGCCAAAGCGGGGACCATTCAGAAATATCTCGGTGAGGGTTATAAAGTCATGTCGAGCAAGGGTCACATCCGCGACCTGCACGACAACGCCCTCAGCATCGACATAGAAAACGGCTTCAAGCCCGAATACATAATTCCTGCCGACAAGAAGAAACTTGTCACGGAACTCAGGAAAGCCGCCGAGCAGGCCGACATCGTATGGCTTGCATCCGATGAGGACCGCGAAGGAGAGGCCATCTCATGGCACCTTTGCGAAACCCTCGGACTCAAGAAGGAGAAGACAAGGCGCATAACTTTCCACGAGATCACAAAGCCCGCGATCCTCGCCGCAATCGAGAATCCCCGCGACGTCGACATGAACCTCGTCAACGCCCAGCAGGCGCGCCGTGTGCTCGACCGCCTCGTCGGCTTCGAGCTCTCCCCCGTCCTCTGGAGGAAGATCCAGCCGAGGCTCTCCGCCGGACGCGTCCAGAGCGTCGCCCTCAGGCTGATAGTCGACCGCGAGAGGGAGATCCTCACCTTTGAGAAAGAGCCCTTCTACCGCGTCGAGGCCTCGTTCCATCCCGAAGGAACCCCCGCAAGGACAATAGTCAAGGCGGTCCTCGACCACAAGTTCAAGACTATCGAGGAAGCCCGCTCCTTCCTCACGAGGATACTCGGAGCGAAGTGGGCCATCAGTGAAATCGACGAGAAGGAAGGCCTCCAGGTTCCTTCCGCCCCCTTCACTACCTCGACCCTCCAGCAGGAGGCCTCCAGGAAGCTCCACCTCTCCGCCAGCCAGACGATGAGCATAGCCCAAAAGCTCTACGAGCACGGACTCATAACCTACATGCGTACCGACTCCGTGAACCTCTCCTCGCTCGCCATCAATACGGCAAAGGAATTCATCGTAAGCGAGTTCGGCGCTGAATACTCCACCCCCCGCCAGTACAGGACCAGGACCGCCGGCGCCCAGGAGGCGCACGAGGCGATCCGTCCCACATTCATATCCAGGACCTCCATCGAAGGCACCCCGTCCGAGAAGAAGCTCTACGACCTTATCTGGAAGAGGACCGTCGCCAGCCAGATGGCTGCCGCGAAAGTCATGAAGACAGACATAAGGATAGCCTCCAGCTCCGCCCCCGAGAAGTTTACGGCGAGCGCCAGGACAGTCCTCTTCGACGGCTTCCTCAAGGTCTACCTCGAGGGAAGCGACGATGATACCGCCGATGCCGGCGAGGAGACCACCCTCCCCATGATGGCCGAAGGTCTCGAGATGATTCCCAAGGCAATAAATGCCGAGTGCAAGTTCACCCAGGCCCCCCAGCGCTACTCCGAGGCGACCCTGATAAAGAAGCTCGAGGAACTCGAGATCGGACGCCCCTCAACTTACGCTCCTACCCTGACAACCCTCACCAAAGGACGCGGCTACATAGCACGCGGCGACAAGGAGGGTGAGAAGGTCGAAGTCACCAACCTCAGCCTCTCCAAGGGCCTCATTTCCGAAACCCGCAAGGTAGAGGTCGTAGGCCAGGAGAAGGGCAAGCTCCTCCCCCAGGACATAGGCCTTCTCGTAAGCGACTACCTCGTCGAGAACTTCAGCGACGTCATGGACTACAAGTTCACAGCCAACGTCGAGAGCCTCTTCGACCGTATCGCAGACGGCGAAGCCCTCTGGGTCGATGTGATAAAGGACTTCTACTATCCCTTCCATAAGAACATAGACCTTGCGATAGCCACTACCGACTACAGCCGCCTGAGCCGCGAGATAGGCGTCGACCCTGCCGACGGCCAGCCGATAGTCGCCAAATACGGCCAGTTCGGCTCCTTCGTCCAGAAAGGCGACGGCCCCGACAAAGTATGCGCGAGCCTCGCTCCCGGCCAGACGATCGAGAGCCTCACGCTCGAGGAGGCCCTGAAGCTCTTCACCCTTCCGAGGAAGGCCGGCTCCTACGAGGGCATCGACATTATCTGCAAGAAGGGCAAGTTCGGACCATACATCAGCTACGGCGACAAGAACATATCCCTCCCCAAGGGAACCAATCCAGTAACCGTAAGCGAGGCCGAATGTGTCAAGATCATAAAAGGTTATCTCGAGCGCCCCGCAGCTGCTGTCTCGATCAGTTATGAAGCCAGCGACATCCAGGTCATCGAGGGAATATACGGCCCCTATATCAAGCACGCCGGAGCGAACTACAAGATTCCCAAAGGACTCTCCTTGAGCGACCTCACCGAGGCGAAATGCCTTGAGATAATCTCCGGCAACGCTCCCACGGCTCCCTTCAGGAAGAAGAATTTCAAAAAACAGAAATAGCAGTCCCTATGTCCCAGCAGAGTTACAGCCTTGACGAAATCGACCAGAAGATCCTAGGACTTCTCGTCAGCGATGCCCGTATGCCGTTCCTTGAAATAGCCCGTGATTGCGGGATTTCCGGTCCGGCCGTCCACCAGCGTGTAAAGAGGCTGAAGGATGCCGGGGTCATCACGGGCTCCCACCTCCAGGTCAAGCCCCAGGCCCTCGGCCTCAACGTCTGCGCCTTCATTACCGTATCTCTGTCCGAGGCCAACAAGTATCCCCAGGTGATCCAGGCCTTCAAGGAGATACCCGAGATAGTCGAGTGCCACTTCATCACCGGCAAATACGCCATCATGCTGAAGGTCTACTGCCTTGATTACGAGCACCTCATGGAAGTGCTCCTCAATACCATCCAGAAGATTCCCTACGTCCTTTCCACTGAGACGATGATATCCCTCGACCAGACCATCGAGAAGGAGATCAGAGTCAAGGATTACAAGATGCGCAAGGCTGTAGAGGAATAGTTCCAGCCCTTAGTCTTTCTTTCTGTATTTCTTCGGTACGACGAAGCGGTCGAAGGCCGCGAGCAGACCGGGGAGGACGAACAGTACCATTGTGACTGCGGCGAAGGCGCCGACCGAAAGGTTGCCGACTATAGCCGCGATCGTCATGTCGTCTACCATGAGGGCCATGAGACCGGGAGCGAGGACCATTATGAGGCCGGAAGTCAGGATCGTGTTGATCGAGGTCCTGTAGGCACCCCTTACGGAAAGGGCGATGCCGAGCCTTCTTCTCTTCTCGCGGTAGTTGTTCGTGAAGAGTATGCCGTAGTCTATCGTGGCACCCATCAGGATGCTCTGGACGATAAGGTATGCAAGGTAGAGCAGCGTCCTGTCGCCGGCTCCGCTGACGGCGACGTTCACGAAGACTCCCGTCATTATCGTAAGGACGAGGATCAGGGGCACCATCAGGGACTTGAAGGTAAGGGCGACGATGATGAAGATGGCGATTACCGTCAGCCATGTTATTCTCCTCATCTCAGCCTTGAATCCGGCCTTCATTTCCGAAAGCATGGCGGACTCTCCGACGAGGTAATGGTCTCCGCCCAGCTTGTCGCCGCAAAGGGCCTTCACCCTGTCTATGAAGTCGTAGGTCGCGGGAGACTCGTCAGGAAGCGAGCTCTCGACGACGAGAAGGGAGTGGGAGTCACCCCTGACCTGATCTATCTGGTTAAGGGCGGAAAGGGCGTCAGCGTCGAATCCTTCGACCTCGATCCCCGAAGAAGCGAAATTGTCATTTACGAAGTCAACTATGCCGGAAAGGCTCATCTTCCAGTTCTCATCATAGTTGTTCTCCGCACCGTAACAGGTGTAGAGGAGCTCCATCATGGCCGGGTCTATCGAAGCGCCGAGGGTCTTTATGTTGCGGCCCATCTCGGCGGCCGTGTAGCGGCGGCCGGCGCCGACCATGTTGTAGAGAAGAACCTGCTCGCGCTCCTCCTGGGTGCGTGCACCCCTTTCGACCCTGCGTATTCCATCCTCCGACTCGATTACGGTTTCACTCTTAGCCGTGGAAGAGCCGGAAACCTTTGAGGAGGGCGTGGAGGTGACAGACTTCTTCACCTCACGGGTTATGGTGACTCCCTCGTAAGGGAACATAGCTTTCACAGCCGCCTCATTCATGCCCTTCACTCCGAAGCCGGTGAGCATGCTCGAGATCTTTGCGGGAGTAAGGAGGGTGCCCTTGTTCGCAAGGTCCATGAACTCCATCCTCTGGGTGAGGCCTTTCTTCTGCTCGGCGGTCACCATCGAGGCGAGGGCCTTGCGGTTGAAGAGGTCGTCAGCGAGGAAATGGACGTACTCGAGGGCTGTCATTGTACCTTTTGTGCCGGCATCGGAAAGCTTGTAAACGAAGTTCGTCTGGAAGGAAGTGGAACCTATGAAAGCGGACATGCCTTCCTTGTCGCGGGCTTTACGTATCTTGAGCGTATCGGTAAGGGGAAGGAGGATAGCAGTCTCCTCGGAAGGTTTCTTCGAAGCGAGGATAGTCATGAAGTCCCCTATCTTCATCTTCTCGACCTGTTTCTTCTCCTCGACAGTCTCATAGACAGTGGACTCCTGCTGTACAGGTTCGGGCTCCGCCTGGGGCTCGGTCACAGGCTCCGGCTCGACGGCAGGAGCGGGCTCCTCGACGATTATGTCGTAGAAGACCGGCTTCTCGACGGGACTGGAGACGACCATCGCAAGAAGGTCTATCTGGCTCCGGAACTCGGGAGTTATGTATCCGTGGATCATCGAGGCCGTATCCTCACAGGCCTTCGAGAGGAACTTGGAGATATCCTTGAGACGGAGCTTGAGGGAGCCGTCGTTATTCGCTGCATAGTAGAGCACACGGAGCATGTCCGGGCTCACGGGAGCGTCGGGAGCAAGCTCCCCGAGACGCCCGGCCATATCCCCGGCTGTCCTTTCGGCCAACATTATCGATGGATAGGATATCACGTTCTCGACGCTCTTCAGAGCCGAAATCGAGTCTGCGAGGTCTATGACGGCGAGACTGTCGGAGTTCGAATAGACGATGACGTTGGTGTTGTTCCTCGGGAAGACTTTGTCGATCAGTGATTCGCCCTTGGTCGAGAAGCTGATTTCCGTCTGCTCGTGGAAATAGTATGTGAGTCCGAAGATGAGGATGAAGGCAATCGCGAGAGGAATCTTGTACTTCACGCTTATGACCGTCATCCTTCCGGTAGGGATCGTGGGGGTCTTCTTCTGGCTCTTCCTTATCGCCCCGTCAAAGAAGACAATGAGCGCGGGGAGGGCCGTAACGTTAGTGATGAGGCTGCAGACGACTCCCTTGGAGAGGACAAGGCCCATGTCGAGGCCTATCCTTATGTTCATGAAGACAAGGACAAGGAGTCCAACGATAGTCGTAAGCGCGCTGGAGAAGATGGACTTGCGTGAGTTGGCGACAGCGAATATCATCGCCTCCTCGGGAGCCGTCCCGCCGCTGCGTTCCTGGCGGTAGCGGTTCATCAGGATGATCGAGTAGTCGATCGAAAGGACGAGCTGGAGGATGGCGACTATCGAATTGGTCGTTATCGAAACGCTCGGCAGGAGGGCGTTGGAGCCCATGTTTATGAGTATCGCCATGCCTGTCGAGGCGAGCAGCAGAACGGGCTCGAGCCATGACTGGCACATGATGATGAGGATCACAAGGAGCAGCAGACCGGCAAGGACAAGCACGATGAAGTCAGGAGTCGCGCCGTCCTGGCCGGTCTCCACTATGACCTCTGCGGGAGAGTCCTTCACGATCTTCTTTCCGAGCTTTTTCTGGTCGACGGACTGGGGGACGGAAAGTTCGTAGAGAGTGTAGCCGTCCCTTTCGCTGACGGAGACCCCGTCAATCTGGGGATAGGAGGAAAGCTGGCGGCTGACAGCCTCCCCGGCAAGGGAATCAAGGCCTTCATACATCAGCCTCATGTCCGCGCCGCCGGCCGTCATCGATTCACCTATCTCATTCGCGATTATCTCGACTCCGGCCCTCATCGGGGACTTCCTGGGGAGATATTTCGTCATGTCGCTGTTCACGTTCACAAGCGGGAAACATATCCCGCAGACGAGCGTCAGGACAGCAGTCGCAAGCAACAGCCAGTTTCTATATCGTACGAGGAACCTGCTCATCTATCTTCATTATGGCTTCGGCGAGAGTAAGGTCTTCGGGGGTCGTTATCTTGAGATTGAATTTCTCGCCTTGTGTGTAACTGAGCTCGACGCCGTAGGCATAAGCTACGGCAGCGTCGTCCGTGAAGGCCGTATCGAAGGGAAGGCTGTAGGCGGCACGTATCGTCTCACTCTGGAATATCTGGGGGGTCTGTCCGCAGAAAAGCTCGCTTCTGTCGGCCTTGGCGCCTTCCTTTTCGTGGCGGATGCCGTCACCGTCCGGCTCTCCGAGGACCTTTATCGTATCGACGCAGGGGAAGACCGGAACAACGGCCGGATATTTCCCGCCAAGGGCGAACAGGCGGTTTATCATCGAAGGGGAAAGCAGGGGCCTCACACCATCGTGGATTGCCACAAGAGTCCCGTCGGGGACCTTTGCAAGGCCGTTCTTCACCGAATGGAAACGTGTCATGCCGCCCTCCACGAGGGTCTGTTCGACAAAGAAGTTATTGTCGCGGCAGTAGGCCTTCCAGGTACTGATATGATCTTTGGGAAGAACCACGATGACCTTTGTCGAAGGGTCGGCGGAAATGAACTTCTCGATCGTCACGCGGAGGATGGCCTTTCCTCCGATCTCGAGGAACTGCTTGGGGCATTCGGCCCCCATCCGGGAGCCCCTTCCGCCGGCTAGCACGAGAAGATATTTCTTTCTTTCTGACAAAGCGCTTTTCTATATGGATTTTGCGCTGCAAAGTTAAGAAACTTTTTGTAACTTCGCGGGGTTATATTCAAAGCATTTCAGACACAGAAAATAATGGCATTTTCTTTTTTGACACAAGAACTCGCTATCGACCTCGGAACGGCCAATACTGTCATATTCCAGAATGACAAGAAGATCCTCGACCAGCCCTCGATAGTAGCCCTGGACAACGGCACCGGACGCCTGATCGCCCTCGGTCAGCAGGCCAAGCTCATGCACGAGAAGGTCAACCCCGGCATCAAGACCGTAAGGCCTCTGCGTGACGGCGTGATCGCCGACTTCAATGCGGCCGAGCTCATGATACGAGGCTTCATCAAACAGGTCAACAGCAAGCACAAATCGATTTTCACCCCCAACCTCAAACTGGTTGTCGGCATACCCTCGGGCAGTACCGAGGTGGAGACCAGGGCCGTGCGCGACTCCACCGAGCACGCCGGCGGCAGGGACGTCTACCTTATCTACGAGCCTATGGCCTCGGCCCTCGGAATCGGTCTTGACGTCGAGGCGCCCAAAGGCAACATGGTCGTCGATATAGGAGGCGGCACGACCGAGATTGCAGTAATCTCCCTCGGCGGCATAGTCGTCCAGGACAGCATCCGCGTCGCCGGTGACGTCTTCACCCGCGACATCCAGGAATATCTCCGTCAGCAGCACAACATCAAGGTCGGCGAGATCACGGCCGAGAAGATAAAGATCGCCGTCGGCTCCGTCCTTCCCGACCTCGAAGGCGAGAACGAGCCCGAGCCCTTCACCGTTCGCGGTCCCAACATGATGACCGCCCATCCCGTGGAGGCCACCGTAAGCTATCAGGAGATAGCCCACTGCCTCGACAAGACGATAGTCAAGATCGAGACCGCGATAATCCATGTCCTCGAGCAGACTCCTCCCGAGCTCTACTCCGACATCGTCGAGGGCGGCATCTGGCTCGCCGGAGGCGGAAGCCTCCTAAGAGGCCTTGCCCGCCGTCTTACCGACAAGATCAACATCCAGTTCCACGTAGCTGAGGACCCCCTGAGGGCCGTAGCCCGCGGAACCTGCCTCGCCCTCAAGAACACCGAGAACTACTCGTTCCTCATGAGATAGGGATGCAGAGGAAGAAGTCCATAGGATCCACGATAACCGCTGCCACAGTATTCATACTGCTGGAAGTGGTTTCGCTTTCCATGCTCTCTTCCAATGCGACCCTCCAGGGCATGTGGTTCGCCCGTGCGACCCACAACATCAACGCCTCCATATGGGGCGGCATCGAGAACATCGGCCGCTACTTCTCGCTCCGCAAGGAGAACGACCGTCTCGCCGGGGAGAACTTCGAGCTCCGCTCAAGGCTCGCAGAGCTGGAGGAGAATACGTTGATAACCGGCATCACCCGCGACACGATCGGCTCCTTCTGCTTCCAGAGCGCCTCGATAGTACGCCACTCCCGGAGCGGTCAGCACGACTACTTCCTCATCGACAAGGGTGAGCTGGACGGCATCAAAGCGGGGTACGGAGCGATTACGGACCGCGGAACCGTCGGCATAGTTGACGCCACTACGGCCCACTATTCCTACGTCATGTCCTTCACGAACGCCGACTGCGTCGTGAGCGCCCGCCTGGGCAAGGGCGGCTCCGTCGGCTCGCTGATCTGGGATGGACGCCACTCCAACGGAGGCATCCTCCAGGCAATCCCCTGCCACGTCGAGATAGCTCCTGGCGACACTGTCTACACGAGCGGCTACTCCTCGATCTACCCCGCCGACATCCCGCTGGGAATAACCGGCAAGGCAAAGACCGTCAACGGTGCCTTCTACGAGATCAAGGTCGAACTTTTCGAGGACTACTCGAAGACAAGATATGTAACAATTGTAGGCAACATCCACGAGGATGAGATTGCCGAGCTTTCGGGACTGAAATGAAAACAGGACAGAACTTCTGGGTATACAGCATTCTGATGGTGATGATACAGATTGTCCTCACCAACTACTTCCATGTATCCCCGCTGCTGACCCTCTCCCTGCTCCCGCCACTGATCCTCTGCCTGCCGCCCGCCCTGCCGCCCGCCTGGTCCCCGGTACTAGCCTTCCTGGTCGGCCTGCTCGTCGATGCCGTAAGCGAGGCCGAGCTGGGCCTCAACGCCGCCTCCCTCGTGCTTGCCGCCTTCGCCCGCCGGAGCGTCATCAAGAGCATCTTCGACAAGGAGACCGTCGAGAGGGGCAACACTATATCCGTCCGCAAGAACGGCCTCATGAAGGTTTCCGCCGCCCTGCTTATCCTCTATACCCTCTTCCTCGGCGTCTACATAACCGCCGACGGGGCCGGCACGAGAGGCTTCATCTTCAACCTCGGAAGGTATCTGCTCTCACTTCCCCTCTGCTACATCCTCGGACTTATCGTAGTCAACATCTACTCCGGCAATGATAAGAGATAACAGGGAAAACAGCTCACATAACAGACGCAACCGGCTCCTGATCGGACTCGGAGTCTTCGGCGTCCTCCTTATCGGAAGACTCTTCTACATCCAGATAATCGACGACCGCTACAAGACTGACGCCGCCAACAACTCGATGGTCCACATCCCCATCTATCCGACCCGCGGAATCATCTACGACCGCGAGGGAAGGATACTTGTCGGGAACAAGATATGCTACGACCTGATGGTGACTCCCCGCGAGGTCGGCCCGTTCGACACGACCGCCCTTGCTTCGGTCCTCAACATACCACGCGAACAGATAGTCGAGAAGATGGCCTACTACCGTAAGTTCAGGACGAAGATAGGCTACCAGACCCTCACGATGTTCCGCCAGATATCCTCCGAGGACTATATGAGGTTCGCCGAGATGAAATACAAGTTCCCCGGCTTCTACGGCCAGGCGCGAAGCGTCCGCCAGTATCCGTACAATGCCGGAGGCAACCTGCTCGGATACGTGTCGGAGGTCGACGGGGACTTCATCAAGAAGCATCCCGGGGAGTACAGGAGCGGCGACTATGCCGGAAAGACCGGCATCGAAGCCGCCCGCGAGGAGGACCTGCGCGGAGTCAAGGGTGACGAGATATGGCTGCGCAACTCCTCCAACCACATCGAGGGACGCTACAAGGACGGCGAGCTTGACCGCGAGGCCGTCCCCGGCAGGGACATCGTGACGACCATCGACGCCGAGCTCCAGCACTACGGCCAGATGCTGATGGAGAACAAGGTCGGAAGCCTTGTCGCGATCGAGCCCTCGACCGGCGAGATACTGACCCTCGTCTCGAGCCCCGGTATCGATGTCGACATGCTCGCCGACATAGGAAGCCATTACAGCGAAATCTCGAGCAACCCCTACAAGCCGATGTTCAACAGGGCCGTCCAGGCCTCCTACCCTCCCGGTTCTGTCTTCAAGCTCGTGAACGGCCTCATAGGCCTCCAGGAAGGAGTCCTGACCCCCGAGACGATGTATCCCTGCTCCCAGGGCTACCACTACGGAAACCACAAGCTGGGATGTCACGCCCACAAATCCCCCATCAACATGGAGGAGTCGATAATGATGTCCTGCAACGCCTATTACTGCTTCGTCCTCAAGTCCATCCTCGAGAACAGGAAGTACGACAACATAGACGATGCCTTCGACAAGTGGAACGAATACGTCCACAGTTTCGGTTTCGGGGAGAAGCTCGGCAGCGACTTCCCCTCCGAACTCGGCGGCAACATACCGACCTCCGCCCTCTATGACAAGCGTTACGGCAAGAAGCACTGGAAAGCCAATACCGTAATATCCCTCTCCATCGGACAGGGAGAGATAGGATGTACGCCCCTCCATCTTGCCAACCTCTGCGCGACGATAGCCAACAGGGGATTCTACTACATCCCCCACATGATAAAGGACTCCGAAGGCGTCGAAATCGACCCCAAGTACCACGAAAGGAAGTACACGATGGTCGACACGACCAACTTCAAGAAGATCATCCACGGCATGTGGAGGGGTGTCAATTCCGGTCCCGGCAACGGCGGAACCGGATGGATAGCCGCGATTCCCGGAGAGGACGTATGCGGCAAGACCGGTACGGCCCAGAACCCTCTCGGAGCCGACAACTCGGTGTTCATCTGCTTTGCCCCGATGGACAATCCCAAGATTGCAGTTGCGGCGTATGTGGAGCACGGCGGCTTCGGCGCGACGTGGGCCGCGCCTATCGCCTCCCTTCTGACCGAGATGTACCTCCATGGCGAAATAGCCCCTGAGAGAAAGGACCTCGAGAAGAGGATTCTGAGCGGTAACCTTATGGACAGAGTGAGGATAAGGAGATGATAGGAGTTTCGCCCCATACCCAGAGAAGCTTTTCCAAAAGCGTAGACTGGTGGCTGATCGCCTCCTACCTGATCCTCGTGCTGATAGGATGGCTGAACATCTACGCCTCAATCCATACTGGAGACGAGATGACTTCGGCCTTTTCCTGGAGCCTCAGGAGCGGAAAGCAGCTCGTCTGGATAGGGACTGCATTCGTGCTTGCGGCGCTCGTGCTCTTCGTCATCCCGCCGAGAATCTACGAGGGACTCTCGATTCCCTTCTTCGGGATGGTGCTGCTTCTGCTTGTCGCGGTGATCTTCCTTTCCAATGACGTCAAGGGCTCCCATTCCTGGTTCCAGCTCGGGCCCGTGAGTTTCCAGCCGGCAGAAATATCGAAGATAGCGACGTCACTGATGCTGGCTACCGTAATGAGCCAGATGAACTACAAGATGACAAGGGTCAGGGATTTCATCCTGACTGCCGCAATCATCCTCGTGCCGATGGCGATAATCGTCCTCGAAAGCGAGACAGGTTCGGCGCTCGTATACGTCGGATTCATCTTCATGCTCTACCGTGAGGGCCTTTCCGGATGGACCATCTTCATCATGTTCATGGCGATACTGGTCTTCATCCTGACGCTGGTCGCCTCGCCCTACACGGCGGCTGTCGTGACGCTGGCGGCGGCGAGCATCGTCGCCGCGCTCTATTCGCGCCGCTCCCGCCGTGACCTGCTGATATGGATCCCCGTAGTCATCATCGCCCTGATATGGGGCATAGTCTACAATAAGGTTGCCGCAGCAAAGCCCGAGTCCTTCATCGCTTCCGTAGACAAGTTCCTGTTCGCGATTCCATTCGTGGTCGCCCTCGCCGTTGTATACTTTGTCCAGTCCTTCAAGGAAAGGAACATGGCAAAGCTTCTCGCCGCAGTGGCCGTCATCGGCGGCATAATCCTGATCTTCAGCGTCCAGTTCATATTCTATGAGGTGCTTGAAGACTACCAGAGAGGACGTATCGAAGTCCTGCTCGGCATGAAGGAGGACCTCGCAGGCGCCGGATACAACGTCAACCAGTCCCTTATCGCGATCGGTTCCGGCGGATTCTTCGGCAAGGGATACCTCAACGGTACCCAGACCACCTTCGGTTTCGTGCCCGAACAGAGTACCGACTTCATATTCTGCACTATCGGCGAGGAGTGGGGATTCCTCGGCTCCGCCGCAGTGATAATACTGTTCCTGTTCCTCATCTCGAGGATAGTCCTGGATGCCGAGAAGAGCCGCGAGGCCTTCACCCGCATCTACGGCTACTGCGTCGCCTCAATTCTCTTCATGCACCTGATAATCAACATAGGTATGACCATAGGCTTCATGCCTGTCATCGGCATACCTTTGCCCCTTATAAGCTACGGAGGATCCTCGCTATGGTCCTTCACTATCATGATCTTCATCTTCATAGCCCTGGACCGCAATGAGAGCAAGTATTTCTAGGATTCTTATTGCCACCGCGGTTCTTATGGCCTTCCTTCCGTTCCGCCTTGGAGCGCAGGCCGCCTATGACGGGGCATTCTGCATGGACAGGGATATAAGGGCAATGAGGGCCAATATATTCGGAGACTTCTACAACCCTTACGGCGATTATATCCAGTACGCTCCGGGAGTTGTCCTGTACGGAGTCAAGGCTTGTGGTTACAAGACTGCATACAACTGGGGAAGAATGCTTACCGCGAACGCATTCTCCGCATTGATAATGGCAGGAATAGGCAACGGGCTCAAGTATTCTGTCAACAGGACAAGGCCCAACGGAGGAGAACATTCCTTCCCTTCCGGCCATTCCGCTACATCCTTCATGATGGCCCACTGGATGCACAAGGAGCTCGGATGGAGAAGCGGATGGTGGAGCGCGGGAGGATACCTTGTTGCAGTCTCCACCGCCCTCCAGAGGTTAATCGTGGACAGACATTGGATGAGCGACACCGTCGGCGGTGCCCTGATAGGTGTCGGGTCTGTCGAGCTCGGATATTTCCTCAGCGACCTTATCTTCAAGGACAAGCTCATCTATGACGGTTACGAGCCGCTCCATATCCATTACGACTCCAACGAGGAGAAATACTACTCCATTGAACTTTTCTATTCGAGGAGGTTCGTACTGGGCTCAAAGGACGAGAGGCTGGACGGGACACTGCCGAGGCGCGGCAGCGGAATCGGCCTCCAGGCCGAGATCCCCGTCATGCCGCGCTCCGGCGTACTGCTCCGCACAGCCGCCGGCTCCCTTGTCTCAGCGTCCACTGCCAGTTCGGGCGACACTTCCCTGCTGCCCTCTGTCCCAGGCTCCAATGTCCCAGCCTCTTCTGCCGGTTCGGGCGACTCCTCCCTGCTGTCCCCGGTACCCGACGGAGAAACCTCCCCGGCTGACGGAAGCTACCTGGCCTTCAACGTCTACAGCGGCCAGGCAGGTATGTATTGGGAATACTGTTTCAGGCATTGGCTTGAAACCGAGATGTACGCCCTGATAGGTTACGCCGGCCACAACCTTGGCGGCGGCATAGACTTTACAGGCGGCGCCTCCCTCAACATCGTGACCGAGGAGCATTTCCGCTTCAAGGGCTTCGCCGAGTGGGAACTCATGTCCTATCCCTCCGGCCGCCACAACTTCATGAATTCCATCCACCTCGGCTTCTCCGCCGGTTTCTACTGGTAAGCCTCCATCCTCTACTCTACTTGACTCTACCCGCCCCCTCGCCCGTAGTCTCGAAAAGGTCGAAAGACTACGTGCAGTAATATCTACTAAAACAACGGTCTAGACCCGTAGAACCACGATTTCTCGATAAAGTGCGCCCGTAGTCTTATCTATTATTTGACACTACGGGCAAAGCCGCATAGACTACGGGCAACAAGGCGTGGGCAAAACGATTATTGCGTAGGAGAAATTGTTTCAGCAATACCGTAAATTAAACGTTTAAATCAATGGTTTTGAGCTTATTATTAATACCTTTGCAAAGGTTCACCGGTGGAGGAGGCTGGCAGATTTACCGGAGTGAAGGCCGCACCCATACCGTCTTGATGGGATTGCGGGTGCAAGAGGAGTGTGCTGCCGGCAAAGTTGCCAGTGGGAGACAGATTCCCATGCAGGCAATGTGAAGTTGGTATGAATTTTCAAAGAATCACTACGAAGAGGCTGCCGGACGGAAGTCTCGCGACTGTTTTCCCATTCCACGTATGTACCGAAGGATTGGAAGACAGAGTTATTTTCAGAACGGATCAGGAGTTGAGAACAGCTTTCAATCTTGTTCCCATCTGCGCGTGGAGGTCAAACGTAATTGTAGTTTGCGAAATTGTTCTCCACACTCATCTGCACTGCCTTGTACTTGCACGCTGTTATGAAGATGCCTATCGTTTTCTTGTCAGGCTCAAGCAGTCAATATCAATGTGCATAACAAATAACAACAAAAGACCGACTGGTATTTATCGGGATATTGACTGCAAGCCCATCCCGCTGGAAGACAACTTTCATGTCAGGAATACGATATGCTATATTTTCAAGAATGCACTTGACGTGGGAGCGACAGTCGACGGGTACAAGTGGTCGACTTACAAGACCATGTTCAGCGCGGGAGCTGTCCCTCCGGGAGCCCATCCCGTCAGTTTCATGAGGTACAGACAGGTGAGGGACTTGTTCCGGACAGACTCTATTCCAAAGGGTGTCCCATGGAAAGTGTGTCAGGACGGGATGATAGCTCCGGCCAGCTTTTGCGATTATAAGTACGCAGAAGAAGCTTTTGGCTTGGATATTAACTTCTTCATGCGGACGCTGGGGCTTGTCGACAGCGACCAGATGAAACAGCAGATGGTGGTCAACCCCCAGAAGCGTTTGCCCCTTGAGGAACTGATGAAGCTGATCGACGAGAAAAGCAGGCAGAGGTTCAAGGTTGACGCCGACAGGCTGACTTATGACCAGAAAATCCCACTTGTAAAATCTGTCTTTTATTCTACCAGAAGTTCGATCGCACAACTTGCCAGATGTTTCAGTTTGAAAAAGGAACAGATAGCCGAGATTTTGAATCGGGAATGGAAAGAGGAAAAATAATTGCTATCTTTGTTTGGAACTAAAAGAATTAAAGATGGGACTTCTTAGCGGAAAGGTCGCGCTGATTACAGGTGCGGCAAAAGGAATAGGGAAGGCGATAGCCTTGAAATATGCTTCCGAGGGTGCTGACATAGCGTTTACCGACCTCGTGATCAATGAGGTGGCCGAGGCGACGAAAGCCGAGATCGAGGCTTTCGGAGTCAAGTGCTGCGCCTATGGGTCGAATGCGGCGGATTTCGCTGAGACCGAGAAGGTCGTCGGCGAAATCAAGGCGGAGTTCGGCCATATCGACATCCTCGTGAACAATGCCGGTATTACCAAGGACGGGCTTATGCTCCGCATGACGGAGGCCCAGTGGGATGCCGTCCTGACTGTGAATCTCAAGTCCGCATTCAACTTCATCCATGCCTGTACGCCCATCATGGCGCGCCAGAGGTCCGGTTCGATAATCAACATGTCCTCGGTGGTCGGCGAGAGCGGGAATGCCGGCCAGTGCAACTATTCCGCGTCGAAGGCCGGGCTTATCGGGCTTGCCAAGAGCATCGCGAAGGAAATGGGGCCCCGCGGGATAAGGGCCAACTGCATAGCTCCCGGCTTCATAATCTCCGACATGACTTCCGCCCTCCCCGAGGAAGTCAGGAATGAATGGATAAAGACAATACCATTGCGCAGGGGAGGAACTGTGGAAGACGTTGCGAACGTCGCCCTCTTCCTCGCCAGCGACTTGTCTTCCTATGTGAGCGGCCAGGTGATAAACTGTTGCGGAGGAATGTCCTGCTAGAATTTCATAAGTATTGTTGGGATTGTGCAAGGTAGACGGTCGGGAGTATACATTTTCAATGCCTTGGTGGATACTGTGCTGCCAAGGTATTGTATTATGTGCGGGAAGAGACTCAACGTAAGGGAGAAATACCTCTGTCTTGACTGCGAGGCGGACCTCCCGCTGACGAGGTATGCCACGCGCGACAGAAATCCCATGGCTGACAAGTTCAACGGAAGGATCCAGGAAAGGCTTGACACGTTCGAGCCTTACTCCTATGCTTCGGCACTCTTCTTCTATCACGAAGGCTACAAGGAAATAACGAGGGGGCTCAAGTATGACGGCCGCATCGGACTCGGCAAGGAGTTCGGGCGGCGGCTCGGCATGAGCCTGGCCGCCTCGCCCCTTTACCGTGACGTCGATGCGGTTGTCCCTGTCCCTCTCCATTGGACAAGAAGATACCGCCGCGGATATAATCAGGCAGAGGTGATTGCAGGGGCGGTTGCCCGGGAGCTGGGGGCGCCGCTAAGGCGGAGTTTCCTCCGCCGCGCGCGCCGCACCCGCTCCCAGGCAAAGCTCTCTACAGAGTCGAAAGCCGCGAACGTCGCCGGGGCCTTCAAGGCTTCCGGGCGCGGCCGCCGTTTTCCCTGGCTGCCGCCCGGGACCCCGGCCGTTGAAGTCCATCATATACTCCTGATAGACGATGTCTTCACTACAGGTTCGACCCTGGCGGCGTGCCATGCGGCCCTGCGGGAGGCCTTCGGCCCCGCAGTCCGCATCTCCGCCGCGACCCTCGCCTGCGCCGCGGATTAAATATTTTTGCACGTAGTTAAAAAATATGTGTGAGACTACGGGCAGGAATAGCTAAGCAATATGCCGTAGAGGGCAATTAACTTTTAATTTTAAATAAGTAGTCGCCCGTCGTCTATCACTAAAAATAAGACTACGGGCAGAGGAAGTCAGACTACCGCGGATGGGAGACGACACTCCGAAGCAGCAAGGGTCAGTCCTTCGGAGCGGACTTGCACCAGGGGGTAAGAGGGCACTCCGAACACTTCGGGGCACGGGCCAGACAGACGTACCGGCCGTGGAGGATCAGCCAATGGTGGGCTATCGGACGAAGGTCCTCGGCGATATGGCGCTCGAGGTCCTCCTCGACGGCAAACGGAGTTTTGCCGCGGGAGAGACCGAGCCGCCTCGCCACCCTGAACACATGGGTGTCCACAGCAATCACAGGCGCATAAGCCGTAATCGAAGCGACGACATTGGCAGTCTTCCTCCCGACTCCGGGAAGCGTCATAAGGGGCTGCACCTCAGTCGGGATCACGCCCGCGAAGTCGGACACGACCTTGCGGGCCATCCCGACAAGGTGGCGCGCCTTGTTGTTGGGATAGGAAATCGACCTTATGAGCTCGTAGACCTCTTCCTCCGTTGCCTCTGCAAGTTTCTCCACAGTCGGGTACCTGAGAAACAGGTCAGGTGTCGTCATGTTGACCCTCTTGTCTGTACACTGGGCACTCAGGATAACTGCCACAATCAGTTCGTACGGGCTCGAAAAGTTCAGCTCGGACTGCGCCACAGGCACATTATCCCTGAAATATCCGATCACTCCCTCATATCTTTCCTCAAGTTTCATATCGTATTGTTGTTACGAAATGTAAAGATAGGAAATTTTCCCTATCTTTGCGAGCGGAACGGCGCTACAGGCCGTTCCTGACGCCTTGGTGGTGGAATGGTAGACACGAGGGACTTAAAATCCCTTGGGCAGTGATGCCTGTGTGGGTTCGAGTCCCATCCGAGGCACAAAAAAAGCTGGCTGATCAGCCAGCTTTTTTAGTTTAAGAGATGTTCGCTTGAGGATGAACTACTTTTTTACGACCTCGACCGGATCAAAGATATGCTCATTATACCAGTCTACAAAAGCATTGAACTTATCCTCATTCGCGTTCAGCCAAGCGGCAAACTCAACGTCGTCCCCCTTTCGCAGCAGCCACATGTTATATGCCTCCCAATGCCCGGCCTCAAGAACCATCTGCTGATACTTGAAGATAGGATAAAGGAATTCCTGGTTCAGTTCGGAAGCGAAACATTTTGTAAGGAAGTTACGGCGGGCCTCAACAAGACTCAGCATATCCATATGGCCCTTTTCTCTGATAATGTCTATATCTCCAGGTGATGATATACAGGCTTCATATATCAGTTCAAAAGGGATTTCGGGTTCACCTATCCCGTTCATGGAAACAGAATTCTTCGATGTTAGGGAAACGTGATACGTCGAATCGTTCTCCATCTTCATATTGGCATTGTATGCGTCATATATTGCCTTGCTAAGTTCCTCGCTTCTTCTGGAATTGGGCGACAGGAGTTCGTGGATTTCACCGTATATGATGCCCCATACAGGCTCATTTGACATGCAGAGAAGCTGGGAAATCCGGTAGTAGTTTGAAGAGTAATGAGGGTCCGCCTCGATGCCTTTGGTATATAACTCGACGGCAGAATCATAATCGCCCATGCTTCTAAGGGATGTACCCAGATCGAGGTACAACTGACCACAACCGGCACACCTCTCCAGGCCCTCCAGATACTCTTGAATGGCCTTTTTCGGCTTGCCCATCTCATCAAGGCAGTTGCCATCAAGGGCATACATTATTGCCAACGCATTTTCTCCCTTTTCAGCCTTGCCGAGAATTTTCGCAGCACGCTTGAAGTCCTGTTTCACATAGTGGCAATACGCCAATTCGTAAAGGAAGTGACAGTTGCCAGGGTATTTTTCCAGCAGCTGATTATAAATCGCAATTGCCTTGTTCGCATTGCCATTATCGGAATATTCAAGTGCCAATTTATACTGGCCCTCGTCTTCTGGAGATACTTCCTGGGCATACAACACAAAAGCCGTTGAAAGAATCACAACAAAAAATAAAAGAAAACGTTTCATAATCTGACTTATTTTCGTTCAAAGTTAAATATTTAATTCTGAACCATTCCCATCCGAGGCACAAAAAAAGCTGGCTGTCAGCCAGCTTTTTTCAGTGGGTCAGGATCAGACGTGGTCTGGTTCAGGGCCCTATTTCTCGAGGACTACGCGGTCGAGGCCGAAGAAGCAGAGGGCGTAGGCGGGGCAATGGGCCGTTGCCTTGACCTTGATTGTGTTCTTTCCCTTAACGACATGGACGGTACCGTACTCGCTCCACTCGGTCTTGATGGTGGCATTGTTGAAGCTGCGGCCGTTTTCAATCTTCCTGTCATTGAACCAGATGTCGAAAGAGCCGTAATCCCATGAGAAGGCGTAAAGCATCCGGAGGCTGTAACCGCCTTCGTAAGGGCTGTTGAAGGAAAGCACCATCTCGGCTCCGACAGGGGCGTTGCTCCAGAATACCTGGGCGCCGTTGCTCCAGTTCTCGCCGAAGGCTGTCTGGGCCTCATAGTTGCCGCCCGTCATGCTTTCCAGCTTGAGGTACTCCGCCTCGATGTCCATCTTCTCCTCGGCGAGGTCGACGAAGTCCATCGGGTCGAGGACGGGCTTTGCCGTCAAGCCGGTAAGGTCACGCTCGTTGCTTACCTTGCCGCCGGGCAGCAGATAGAAATAGGTCGACACGCCAAGGTCCATCGTGGAAGGCTGCCAATGCCAGATCTCCATGTCGAAGACAAGCTTGTCGGCAAAGCAGATGCGGTCGAGGCTGCGATGACGGGAGTTGAAGGTATAGCCGGGGGCGAGATTGCCCACGCCTGAAGGCTGGGAAGTGAACGGATGGTCGACGATCGTGTTGGGATGGCACCATGCGTAGCCATAATAGTCCTCGCTGCCGGTTCCGAAGAATGAGGGGAAATCGGCATCATCAACGTATACCTTTTCGTCTCCTTCACCCCACCATCCGGAGGAAAGGTCAAAGATCGTCATGGAGTCACCCATATATACACCCTTGCCGCCCAGGGTCACGAAATTGATATCATAGTGCTCGCAGGACTCGCCGGTGACGGGGTCCTTGCGGGTGTCAAGTGCGGGGTAGAACTTCCACATGGCGTGGAAATGCATCGAGCGCTTGTCCCAGTTCCAGTCGGACACCTTGACGTGGGAATTGCTGATGGTGACAGGCTGGGCGCCATAGTTTGTAAGCGTAAGTCTGCAGTCCTTGCCGAAAGGCATGGTCCAGCGGGCCCTCATCATGCCGCCTTCCGAGGCATCGAGGTACCACATGCTGGAATACATGGGCTTGTAGCCGACACCGAAGAACTCTCCGACGGGGATGAAAACCGTGCTCTCTCCGTCGAATGATATCTCCATGACGGTGGAGCGGAGGGCCTGGTTGATGTCGCCGGCACCGAGGAGCATCGCAATCTCACGGATTGCACCGGGGCCATTGAACTTGAACTCGCGGCTTTCGCCGGCATTGAGAGTGCAGTCGAGAACGGTCTCGGGAGCCTCTTCGATTTTTGCGGGGTTGTTGAGCGCAGCGGCGGCAGCGGCTTCCAGAGCCTTGTATTTCTCTGAATTCTCAACCGAATAGGACTCTACGGTAGTGCCTTTCTTGTAAGTCCTGTATTCGATGTTGTAGTAGATGCACTCATCGCCTGCGATATGCCTTTCGTCAGCATCGGGACGGATATGATGGGAGCAATAAGTAATCTTGCAGTGCTTGCTGTAGGGGATGGGGTAGAAGAGGTCGTGGCCGCGCTGCTCGATCGGCGTAAGCTTGGAGATTGAGCTCGCGATAGGTGACATCGCTATCTTGTCACCGCTTACGATATTGAACGGAGTGTCGGCAACGACAGGCTCCTCGGCATTGTCGATATAGATGCGGATGTAGCCTGAGCCACCGAACGCACCGGCAAAGGTCATCCACCAGCGGGTAATGGCGCCGGGGCCGTCGGCATCGAAGAGCACGAATTCTTCACGGTTCTTGACGGTCTCGCGGCGGAGGAACCAGTTGTTGTCACCGTTCGCGAACCAGTCCTGGTCCTTTGAGAGCGACGCACGGTCGTAGCTGCTGAAGGAGGCGGACGTATAGACGGGGTCGGGATAGCGGGCGACAGCGTCGCGGTCGACCATCTCGGTAAGGAGGGTCCCGATTGTAACCTTGGCGTTAGAAGCGGAGGATCCGCCCTCGGAGCTTGAAGCATTTTCCGAGCAAGCCGTCAGGAGCACTGCGGCAACAGCCGTGAGAAACATTCGCATTGTCATGCCTGAAAGAGGATTTTTCATATACTTAATCGATTTAGCAAACATGACGCAAGATAGGCAAAATTATTTATTCGCCATGCGTTTCCGCATAATTTTCGTTAAAGATTACCGTCTATGAAACCAGTAACCAGCCGGAAGATGGGCTCGTAGGTCCCAAAACTCATCGTCTTTACGTTGTCCTGATGGGTATGGTAGTACTGGAAGGAGCCGCCATTTTCATTCTCAAAGAGAATACACGGCACGCCGCGCTCAGCGAACGGCCAATGGTCGCTGTTCGCTGCAAGCTCGCCGCGTTGGAGGTCCTTGAAAAAGCCCCGGGCAGCATTGATCGCTTTCATCTTCTCGAAACCGGGCACCCCGGGGTCACTGACCTCGACATACTGGACCGGGTTGTTGTCGCCTATCATATCGAGGTTGAAGAGGTATTTTATCTTTCCGAGAGGCATCGGAGGATTTTCTACAAAATGTGTCGAGCCCCTGAGGTTGGCTTCCTCTCCCGAAAACGCGACGAAATACATGTCGAATTCCGGACGGTTGACGGCATAATGGGCAGCGAGGGTTATGACCGCGGCGGTTCCGGAGGCGTTGTCGTTGGCGCCGGGATAGTAAAGACTGCGTCCAAGGTTGCCCAGATGGTCATAATGGGCTGTAAATACATAACAGCTGTCATGGCGCTCCCCTTCCACCTTTGCAATCACATTACTGGTCTCATAACCTTCAAGGAATTCGTTCTCAACGTCCACCTTTACGGATACTGCATCCTTGGGGAAATCGGGAGACACCCATATTATCGGTTTCCCGGCGACCTTCTCGCCATAAGCCTTGTAGAACTTGAGCGGCGTCGGCCAGGTGTAGATCACACCGGCATTGGGCGCCCCGCCCTCCCTTTCAAGACGGCGGAAATCCTTGGAGTGCTTGTATGTGAACCAGAAATCGCAGACTACGAGGCATCCTTTGTTCTCCGTTTTTTCAAGGTCGGCGAAGAGGCGCTCGGAATCGTATCCGAGAGTGTCAAGGTAGTAGAGCCTGTAGGTCCCGTGGGCTCCGGGGGAATACTCCCTCATGACGAAATCGCGTCCGGGAGTCATCCTGCGGCCGTCTACGGACATCTTCATCTTCCCGGGGAAAGTATTGATGTCTATCGTGAAGGGCTGCATTGCGACGCTGTCGGCGCCGGCCTTGCGGAACTGGTCCGCAATATATCCACCGGCTTTCCGGACGCCGTCCCTGGCGTAGCCGCGTCCCTGGAACGCGGGCGAACTGAGCTTTGTGACTATTCCTTTGAACTGGATCAGGTCCTGGGCCGGGGCGCTCATGCACATCGCGGCCAGCAACACGGATATTACCAACGGCCTCTTCATATCAGCATCAATATGACGTGCGGTCAAGAGTCAGGTACTCGGCGAAGAGGTCCTTGCAGGCTTCGCGGTCCATCTCCTCCAGGTAATTGCCGAGTTTTTCGCGGCCGCCGAAGATGTCGTTGAACTTGTCGTCACGGAAGCCGATCGAGTCGTTGTCGACTATCGTGCAACCGTAATAGATATGACGGATATTTGCCCACATGCAGGCGCAGAGGCACATGTGGCAGGGTTCTCCTGTCGTGTAGATGTCGCATCCGGAAAGGTCGAAAGTGCCGAGATTCTCACAGGCGTCCCTGATCGCGGCCACCTCGCCGTGACATGTCGGGTCATCGTTGCGGACGACGCGGTTGTGGCCGCGGCCTACAATGCGGCCGTCCTTTACGATTATCGAGCCGAAGGGGCCGCCGTGGCCGGCATGGATGCCGTAGCGGGCCTCGTCGATTGCCATCTGCATGAACTGGTTCCTTGCTTTCTTGAGAGTTATCATGACTTGTGTTCTTTAAGGGTTACCTGCGGGGAAGGAATATTCTTTCGACAGCTATGTTGCTGCGTCCTTCAGCGCAGTCAAGGCGGCGTGAATCCGTACTGTAGATCATGTAGAGTCCGCCTCTTTCTTTATAGAATGTATAGTAATGGATGCCCTCGGGGACGAATTTCGTCTTGAGGGGGATAAGCGAATAATCTTCCGGGTCTATGCGATAGAAACGGCATGTGGCGCGGTAGACGGAACCGTAGCCGTCGATAAGTGACGCTCCATTAACGTTGACGCAGAGATAGTTGTCACCCTTCCAGGTAAAGAATGCGGGACGGGCGATTATCGATTCGGGGATCGTGTCGATGTTCATGAACTCGCCCGTTGCGGCGTTCCACTGGCCATAGACGCATCCCTGCTTGTTCTGGAAACGGGCCGAGAAGCCGAAGATGTCGCCGTCAAGAGGGTAGACGACAGCCTCCCAGAACGAGTAGCCGGGGTACTTCTCTGACATGTCGGGGATGGCGACGGTCTCCCAGTTGTAGAAGTCGGTGGTCTTCATCACAAGGCAGGTGAAGTCCGCTCCGACTTCGGAGGCGCAGCAGTACCAGCAGTCCTTTCCTTTTACGATCTCGACATTGAGACCGAGTCCCATGAACTGGACGGGGCCTCCGTCAAGCACGCTTGAGCAATGGACATCCGCCTTCTCATTATAGATGGCGAGGACGTTCTCAAGGTCCATGGGGCGGCCGTCGATCGTCAGGATCTCGGCCTCATTGTCGAAGGCCTGGCGGTCGAGGTCGAAAGTGCGGCCGACATAGGTCGCCATCGAGTCCACGGAAGGGCAATAGAGAAGGTACATCTTATTGCCGACGATATAGCCTGTGGGGTCATAGGGAGCGCGCCAGGTGTCGCTTATGCCGTCACCTGCAAGCGCGACATCGATGAACTCGACCTCACTTATCTTTGAGGTCTTCCATCTTGAAATCTTGAGGTCGATGTCAAGGTTGCCGGGACGCTCCTTTGTTGTGAGGTATCCTGCATTATAGGCGCCGTAATGGTAGCCCTTGTACTTTCCTATGTAGCGGAAATCATGGGACATAAGTTCGCGCGAGGGGTCGGAGACATTGCCCAGGAGCTCGTCTGAGAAGGTATGGCCGCAGGAGAGGAGCGTAAGGAGCGCGGCGACGGCAAGGAGGGATTTCTTCATATCCGGAAGGTTCTACATTATGTTTTCAATATCGGAGGAAAGGATCGGGAGGCGGGAGGAGCCGAGGCGGCGGCGTCCGTCCGGAAGGACGAGGACGTCGTCCTCGAGGCGGATTCCGCCGAAGTCGAAGTAGGTCTCGAGAAGACTGTAGTTGACAAAGCCCTTGTCAGTGCCTTCAGCCTTCCACAGCTTTATCAGGTCGGGGATGAAATATATGCCGGGCTCGTCTGTGATGATGTTTCCGGGAACAAGTTTGCGGGCCATGCGGAGGCTGCCGAGGCCCAGCTGGGACGAGCGGACCTGGCCCTCGTCATATCCTACGAGGTCCTCGCCGAGGTCTTCCATGTCATGGACGTCAAGCCCCATGTTATGGCCGAGGCCGTGGGGCATGAAGAGGCCTCCTATGCCCTCTGCGACCATATCGTCGACAGAACCGGAGACGAGGCCGACAGACTTGAGACCGTCGAGGATCACCATGTTGGCGGCAAAATGGACGTCACGGTACTCGACGCCGGGAGCCGTCATCTGATAGGCGGCCTCATTGGCGGCGGCAACTATGTCGTATATATCCTTCTGGCGTTGAGTGAACCTGCCACCGACGGGATATGTACGGGTAAAGTCCGATGCATAATGGGAATTGCTCTCAAAGCCGGCATCGACAACGACAAGCTTGCCCTTTTCGAAAAGGTTCTCGTGGGAATGGCAGTGGAAGATCTCGCCGTGCTGGGTCAGGATAGTCGGGAAACTCAGGCCCCAGCCGTGGGCAAGTGCATATCCTTCCATATCGCCGCAGACGATCTGCTCCCTGACTCCCTCCTTGATACCCTCGCGCGCGATTGTGTGCATCGCGACGCCGAAGTCGCAGGCGCGGTCGATCTCTTCGATCTCGCGCGCCTCCTTTACGAGCCTCATCTCAACAACGGACTTCACAAGAGGCAGCGAGGCACGGGGACACCCGGCCTTGCCCGAGCGGAACGCCTCGGCGGCCGGGAAGCCGAGCAGCCCTCCGAGGGCCGCGGCCACGTCGGCGCGCGAAGCGGGCAGGAAGTGGACCTCGCGGCCGGCGGCTTTCGCGCGGGCGACGGCGGCCTCGAAGTCGGCGGGAGCTCCGCTCCGCCCGACTCCGGCCCCGGCGGCCCTTTCGGCGACGCCCGAGGTCGGTCCCATCCAGATTATGTCGTCGATGGAGTAATCTGTCCCGTAAAGAGTCTCCGTTCCTTCGTCAAGATCGATGACAGCAGAGAATCCGGGCTCGTCGACACCCCAGAAATAGAGCCAGGAGCTGTCCTGGCGGAACTTGTAGGCATTGTCCATGTACTGGGCGGGCGAGTCGCTGTTGCCAATGAAAATGACAAGGCCCGAAGCCCCTTTCCCTCTCATTTTTGAAAGAAGGGTCCTCCTCCTTTCCACATATACTTCCTTCTCGAACATATTATTATATGACAGTTATCCTTTCTACGGGAACATAGTAAAAGCGATGGAGGCCGCGGGCGACATCCTCGCCCACCGCCACAATCCGAAGATCCTTGCGCATGGCCATCTTCAAGGCCCTTTTCAGCTGGAAGTTGAGCCCATGCCTCCTTATGTACCCCATCGGGGAGTCGAAGCGCAGGAACTCAAGGTCCTCAACTATCACCATCTTTTCCATAACCATCGCAAATATAATAAATTTCCACCAATGAA
>JAKSJS010000020.1 GCA_024398155.1 Bacteroidales bacterium
CGTCGGAGAAGAAGGCCTTGACACTCCTTCCCATCTCGCGTCCGAGGGCCTTCTCGTAGGGCTTGAAGGTCAGTTCGATGAACTTGTCGGTAACCCCCTCGTAGAGCAGGTCGACATAGGGGAATCCCGCATTCCAGCTCGTCGCGGGCTTGTAGGACTTGTCGTAGGAGTAGTATTTTCCTCCGAGTTCGACCGTCATGAAACAGGTCGTGTCCTCCGGGGCGGTTCCGCTCACGGCCTTCCTCACAAGCCCCTGGCCCTGGTTGTATGACTCCGGCATGGCGTCAGGCACAAGTCCTCCGGCAAAGCCGCTCGGATAGGAGTTCTCGTCATAGATCGACAGCGACATGCCGAGCTCCCCCGCCTTCGCAAGGGCGTATTTCCAGAGGTGGAACCACTCGTCGGAGAGGTACTCCGTCACAAGGCCGGGACGGGGATGGACGAAGGCTCCGCCGAAGCCCTGGTCCTTGAGCTCGCCGAGCATCGCGTCGATGTCGGCTTCGGTGACGTCGGTATTCCATACCCACAGCGGCATGGCGCGGAACTCCGGTCCGGGATCGGAAAAGGACCCGAGCACTTCGGAGAAATCCATCTCGGGATTGAACTGGCTGTCGGAACAGGACCGGGCTGCGAGGAGAATTGCTGCGGCCGCGGCAAGAATGGGGAGGAGCCTGCTTCTCATAATGATTGGCTTTTGGAAATAAAAAAGCCGCCCGGACGCATCCAGGCGGTTGTTTTGTATTCGGTAAGGATTACTTTACGCGTGCGCCGTACTCACGGGTTTCGGTGTTTACAGTGATTCTCTCACCCTGCTGGATGAAGAGGGGAACCATGATGATCGCACCAGTCTCGAGGGTAGCTTCCTTGAGGGCGGAAGTGGAGGCGGTGTCACCCTTTACAGCGGGCTCGGTATAGGTGATTTCCATCTCGACGTAGGTAGGAAGCTCACAGGTGAGGCATTTCTCCTCGTCCTTGTCAACCCAGAACATCATCTCTACGTGCTGGCCCTCCTTCATGAGGTCGGCATTCTCTATGAGGCCCTCGGGAAGGGAGATCTGCTCGTAGGTCTCTTCGTGCATGAAGTTATATCCGTCGGGATCCTTGTAGAGGAACTGGTAGGGTCTTCTCTGGACTTCGATGACGTCGATCTTGGCACCGGCGGTGAAGGTATTCTCGAGGATGCGACCGTTCTCAAGGTTGCGGAGTTTGCTCTTTACGAAAGCGGGGCCCTTGCCGGGTTTTACGTGCTGGAACCATACGATGGAGCAGGGTTTGCCGTTGAAGTTGAGGAAAAGGCCGTTTTTGAAATCAGCTGTTGTTGCCATAGTGTTTCTTTATTTATTGTATTTTAAAATATCTTCGGATACTTCTTCGAGGAGCCATCTCGGGGTCGACGTCGCGCCGCATACTCCGACGTTGTCATCGTTTTCGAACCACTCTCTCCGGAGGTCTTCGGGGGATTGGATATGGTGGGTCCGGGGATTTACGCTCCGGCATAACTCACACAGTACCTTCCCGTTGGAACTCGAGTTTCCAGCCACAAAGATAATAACATCGTGGGAATTGGCAAAATCGGAAAGCATTTTGTGGCGTGAGGCCACCTGGGCGCATATCGTATTGTGGATGACAGCCCCTTCGAGACGGGAGCAGACCTCGGCGTATTCGTCGGGGCTCTTGGTCGTCTGGGAGAAGACCTCCATCGGGCGGCCGGGCTTCAGCCGGCCCTCCGCGAGGGCCTTCCCGAGGGCCGCAAGGTCCTCAATCACAATGGCGTCGCCTCCGACCTGGCCGACGAGGCCGAGCACTTCGGCGTGGCCCACCTTGCCGAAGATCACGACATCTCCGCCGAGGGGCTTCACGCGGCCGTAGGCCTCACGTATCTGTTTCTGGAGGTTGAGGACGACGGGACAGGTGCAGTCTATCACTCCGAGTCCCTTCTCTCCGAGGAGGCGGTAGGTTGCGGGCGGCTCGCCGTGGGCGCGGATAAGGAGCTCCGCGTTCCCTCCGGCAGGGAGGGACTCGAGCTCCGCGCGCTCCACGGTCTTCAGGCCGAGCGCACCGAGCCTTGCGAGTTCGACGTCGTTATGGACTATCGGTCCGAGCGAATAAACCTCGCGTCCTTCGCCGAGGCGCTCCTCGGCTTTGGAGATTGCGCGGATGACGCCCTTGCAGAAGCCGGAGAGACCGTCTATGTCGACCGAGAGAGCCATCCTTATATGCCGTATTTCTCCTTTACGAGATCGCGGAACCAGACCATCTGGTCGTCCAGCGTCATATCGGAGTTGTCGAGGACTATCGCGTCGTCAGCCTTGCGGAGCGGCGAGACCTCCCTGTGGGAGTCGATCTCGTCGCGCTCGAGGAGGTTCTTCATCACCTCTTCGATGTCCGCTCCGGGCATCTCCCTCGCGCGCCTTATCGCCCTTATGCGGGGATTGCTCACGCAGAATATCTTGATTTCTGCGTCAGGGAAGACCTGGGCGCCAATGTCGCGGCCGTCCATCACGAGGCCCTTCTTCTCCCCGAACTTATGGAGTATCCCGTCGACCCATGCGCGGACAAAGCCTATCGTAGCGATGGGGCTCACGTAGCCCGCGACCCTGAGCGAGCGGATTTCGCTCTCGATGCATCTCTCTCCCATGTAGAGAAGGGTATTACCGTCCTCGTTGCGGAAGGAGAGGACGAGCTCCGGAAGGGCCTTCTGGAGGCCCGGGAGGTCGATCTCCCCGGCCGTCTCGTCTATCAGCCCCTTTTCGAGGGCGAAGAGGGTGACGCCGCGGTAGAGGGCACCGGAATCGACATAGACAAGGTTGTATTCCTTGGCTATGAGTTTGGCGAATGAGCTTTTACCGGTAGAGGAGTAACCGTCGATGGCTACTATGATTCGAGGAAGTTCCATGTTCGGGATATTTACTGAAGGCAAAAATAAAAAAATTTGTCTAAAGATTAAAATTTGGCGACATTTGTTCCCACTATGGAACCCAGCAACAGAATACTCATTATCGACGACGAGAGGGCGATACGCAACTCCTTCTCCGGTATCCTTGCTGACGAAGGATACGAGGTAGACACCGCCGAAGACGGGACTACAGGTCTCGAAATGGCCTCCAAGACGCGCTACGGCGTGATTTTCTGCGACATCAAGATGCCCGGCATGAACGGCGAGGAAGTCCTCGCGAAGCTCAAGGAGGACGGCAATGACGCCGAGGTCGTGATGATAACCGGCCACGGCGACATCGACACGGCCATCCGCTGCATCAAGGCCGGCGCCTTCGACTTCATACCCAAGCCCTTCCCCGACCTCAACCGCATCTTCATCACGATAAAGAACGCTACCGACAAGGCCACCCTCGTCAAGGAGACGAAGACCCTCAAGAAGAAGGTCTACGGCCAGGAGATGGTCGGCGAGAGCCCCGAGATCCTCCATGTCAAGGATATGATTGACAAGGTCGCCCCGACCGACGCCCGTGTCCTCATAATAGGCAACAACGGAACCGGCAAGGAACTCGTCGCCCGCAACCTCCACCAGAAAAGCACCCGTTCTGCGATGCCCTATATCGAGGTGAACTGCGCCGCAATCCCCTCCGAACTTATCGAGAGCGAGCTTTTCGGCCATGAGAAAGGTTCCTTCACCTCCGCAATCAAACAGCATAAAGGCAAGTTCGAGCAGGCCGACGGCGGCACCCTCTTCCTCGACGAGATCGGCGACATGAGCCTCGCGGCCCAGGCCAAGGTTCTCCGCGTCCTCCAGGAGAGGAAGCTCTCCCGTGTCGGCAGCGACAAGGACATAGAAGTCAATGTCCGAGTGATCGCCGCGACCAACAAGAACCTCAGGGAGGAAATCGAGAAGGGCAACTTCCGCGAGGACCTCTACCACCGCCTGAGCGTCATAGTGATAAACGTTCCTAGCCTCGATGACAGAAAGAGCGACATCCCCCTCCTCGTCAGCTACTTCATCGACCAGATATGCTCCGAGACCGGCATGCCGAAACGCCCCGTCGAGAAGGACGCGATGGACCTCCTCGTAAAGAAGTCCTGGACCGGCAACATCCGCGAGCTCCGCAATGTCGTCGAGAGGCTCCTCATCCTCTCCGGCCCGACAATCACCGCCTCCGACATCCACGCCTACGTCTACTGATCCCCCGCGGCTAATTGACGCACAAACGCCATAATCTGCGATAATGATTTATTGGATTTGCTAATGCCAACTGTTATGAACCTGGATATTATTGTTCCCATGATAGGAATCTTGGCAATAGGTGCGTTTGCAGTCATATTTTCCGTTTATGGAGATGGTCTGAGGAATATAGAGCCCTTCACAGTGGATAAGGCTAAATGGCAGTTTGATACAGCAATGACGCTCTATTGTGAAAAAACTGGAAAGTCTGTTGAAGAGCTTGCGGAGCCGGATACTGATATCATTTGGGATCGTGCCAGCAATCATTGCTCGATGTTCTTGACCTGGGCAATCATGCGCGACTATTGTGGCAGCATCCATCTTTCGGAAGAACCGGAATCAGTAGAAAAAGTGAGACAAAGAGAAATGACTGGGACTGAGTTCTTTATAAAGTATTGTGACTGCAGTTTGTGCAGGGAAGACTTCGCAGAATGCATCCTGCCATTTGTGGATTCATATTATTTTTCCCGCTACATTACAGACTATTGCAAGCTTGCAGATAAACAGTTAAAGAAAGATCCTCTTACGTTTTCTTTTTGCTGGGCAGATTATGATATCGTCGAAAAAGCTCTTGATAAAGCCTATCGTCATTGGAAAATATGGGAAAGGCCTGTCGGGAAGAAGAAACGATGAGTTTGTACCATTCGGGCGTTTTTGCGGCTCTGTCGCGGGCAACTGCGTCTCTGTCGCGGGCATTTCCCGCGACACTCCGGCCTTTCGGTTGGTTCCGCGTCTCTGTCGCGGGCATTTCCCGCGACACAAGTGCTGATATTCAGATTTGGCTATAGATATACGAGTTTCGAGAGATGGTCCGGGGCGAGAAGCTCGCGTGCCGCCTTCTGTATTGCCTCGGGGGTTATGGAGTTCACCAGGGCGATGTTTTCCTCGGAGGAGTTGACCTTGCCGTAGGAGAGCATGGACTTGCCCATGGAGAGGCATTGGGCTTCGCCGCTTTCGCCACTTATCGCGAGCTGGCCGAGAAGCTGCTTCTTCGCGGCGGCGAGCCTGCGGGAGGAGAGAGGGGCCTCGCGGAGCTTTCCAAGCTCGCGGTCCACGGCCCTCAGGCATTTGTCGAGGTCATCCTTGTCGCAGCCCAGGCTGATGGTGATTATTCCAGAATCGGCATACTGGGTATAGGCGCATTCGACGCCGTAGACCCATCCGTGCTTTTCCCTCAGGACATCGTTGAGGATTGAGTTTGCGGCGGGCCCGCCGAGGATGTTGGAGAGGAGGACGGCGGCTATCCTGTCCTCGTCATATAGGGACGGGGCGAAGCCTCCTATGACGCAGTTGGCCTGGTGGTTGCGCTTGTTTATTGTCCGGTCGAAAACGGCTCCGGAGGCTTTCCGGCGCAGTTTTCTGGGCTCGGGAGCCGGTGAGGCGGCACCGAAGAATTTCGTGTCGAGATCCTTGACTTTCTTCTCCATTTCGGCCTCGTCGAGGTCGGCTACAACCGAGAAGACCATGTTCGCGGGAACGAACTTCTCCTTGGTGAAGCGGAGGAGGTCATCCCTTGTTATGGAGGAGACTGAGGACGGGGTTCCGAGGATAAGGCCGGAGAGGGGATGGCGGGCGAACAGAAGGCTCTCGAAGCGGTCGTAGATGTCGTCTGCAGGACAGTCCTTGTAGGAGCTTATCTCCTCGATCACGACGCCCTTTTCCTTCTCGATCTCCTTCTCGGGGAACTGGCTGTCGGTCGCGAGCTCGAAAAGGAGGGAGGAGGCCTTCGCCAGGTCCTCGAGGAGGACCGTTGCGTGGAGGACTATCTCCTCCTTGGTCGTATAGGCGTTGAGCTCGCCGCCGAGGCGGTCGAGGTAGGAGTTGACGACCGAGGCGCTCTTCGTGGAGGTGCCTTTGAATATCGTATGTTCGACGAAATGGGCTATCCCTTTGGGGTAGCCCTTCTCATCTCTGGTTCCTGCCTTTATGCTTATGGAACAGTACGCCACCGAGGACGAGTCCTTGCGGCGCAGCGCGTACTGGAGTCCGCTCGCAGTCTTTCCTGTTATCATTTTCCGATTATTCTACGTCGCGGGATTCCTTCATCCTCTTGGTGTCTTCGGGAAGGAAACCGGCGGGGCAGCCTTTGGTGATCTTATGGCGTTTGTAGAAGAGAAGCTTGTGGGTGGAGGCGTCGATGATCATCTTGTAGCACCAGGAGCCGGCGGGGCTGCCGTAAGGATATACACAGAAGCCGACGAAGGTCTCGGGCGTTCCTTTGAGCATGTAGTCATCCACGTCATCAACAGCGTCGAGGACCTTGATGTTGTAGTCCTCGAGCTCGCATACGGCGCGGTCGTCGAGGAGCTTGCAGATGTCCTCACGGGCGAGCACGATTGCGGGGCCGCGGTTCTTGGAGAGGTTGATGTTGTTGTTGCCGAGTCCGCCGTATCCGTCCCAGTCGCTCTCCATCGAGCTGAGGATATGCTCCTGGAGGATGTCGAGGAAGGCGGCCATGAAGTTCGTATCACGGCCGGAGGGGTTCTGGACGGAAGCGATGGGGATAGTCACGACCTCGAGCATCGAGGCGACTCCGGAGGCAGCCTCGGGACCGCCCTTGACTACGGTGAGCATTACAAGGCCGGGCTCCTTCTCCTTGCGGAACTGGCCGGTGACCTTCATCATGAAGTAGTAGTTGGGATTTGTCTTGAGGGCTTCGAACTCGCTGTTGGTGCAGTACTCGAAGGGGGATATCTTCCAATGGGCATTGACGTCCTCCTTGAACATGAGGTCGTCGATCGTGTTGCCGGAGAGTACTACCTTCAGGGTCTTGGAGGTGAAGTCGCTGATCTTGTTCTTCTTGGTAGTGATCTGGCCCTGGGCGGAGGCCGCAAGGACCGAAAGCGCCATAAGCGCAGTCAAAATTATCTTCTTCATATGTAAGTCTTAAATATGTTCAACTTCAGGCACAAGGCTTATGCCAAACTTCTCGCGGACTGAGACCCTTATCTTGTTCTCGAGGGTTATGACCTCGTCGGGAAGGGCGCGGCCCGTCGCGTTCACGATTACGAGAGGCTGCTTGTCCCACACGGCGACGTTGCCGCTCCTGCGGCCCTTGAAGCCGCACTGCTCGATGAGGAAGGCGGCGGGAATCTTCACGAGGCCGTCTTCAAGGAAATATGCGGGCACCTTGACGTCTCCGCCTACGACGGCCTTGACCTTATTATATATATCCTCCGGAACAACGGGGTTCTTGAAGAAACTTCCGGCGCTTCCAAGGTCGGTGACCTCGGGAAGCTTGTCGCGGCGTACGGCGGTTATGGTCTCACGTATCGCGGCGGGAGAGAGCTCCTTGTCTCCGAGAGCCTCGCGGATATGGCCGTAGTCGAGCTTCGGGGCGGGCGCCTTCGAGAGGCGGAAGACTATATGGGTAACGATGTAGCGGTCCTTGACCCCTTCATGCTTGAAGATGGAGTCGCGGTAGCCGAAACCGCATTCGGAGGCCTCGAAACGGGTCATCTCCTCCTCGAGGGTGTCGTAGCAGAAGACGGTCTTTATTATGTCCTTGGCCTCGACGCCGTAAGCGCCGACATTCTGGACGGCGGAGGCGCCGACCTCGCCCGGGATATGGGAGAGGTTCTCGGGACCCCAGAGTCCTTCGCCTGCGGCCCAGGCGCAGAAGTCGTCAAAGACGACGCCGGCGCCGACGCTGACGAGGACCTCGTCACCCTCTTCCTTTATCCTCTCGATGAACTTGATGCGGGAATGGAGGATGGTGCCGGGGAAATCTTCGGTGAAGAGGATGTTGCTGCCGGCGCCGATATGCTTGACGGGCCTCAGGAGGTCCTCGAAGTCGATGTCGATAAGGTCGGCTATCGAATCATACTCGATGAAGCAGCGGCATGAAACCTTCATCCTGAAGGTGTTCTTTCCCGAAAGGTCGAATGAGTAGGTCTTTTCCATTACTTGTTTTCTATTATCCAGCGTCCGGATACGGGCCGGCCTTCTTTGGTGAGTCCTTCGGCCTTGAGGATGAAGCGGCCCTCATACGAAGGGAATGCGGGGGCGGGAGTGAATTCCCCTTCGGCGCCCAGTTCAACCGCAGGATGGAAATATATCGTCTCGCGCAGGTTGGGGCAGTCCTTGCTGGCCTTGAGCTTCTCTCCGGTCAGGGCCATGGGAAGGAGGGCACCCTCGAAGTCGAGGATGCGGACGTTGTCGTCGAAGACCATGCCGGGAAGGTTCTTCTTGTAGGTGACGAAGTTGATGACGCCGTCATATCCTTTCGAGCCGAAATAGAAGGTCGACTGGTAGACGTCGATCCTCTCGACGAGGAGCGGGTCATAGTTGTAGAGCTTCGCATGGTCGAAGACGGGGACGCCGTCGAGGGTCACGAGCGAAGGGGTGTTGCCTATAGTGCCTGTCCTCTGGGAGTCCATGAGGAAGGCGTACATGTTCACGGAGCCGTTGTCCCTGTCCTTCTTCACCTTGACCTTGGCGAGGAATTCGGTGAAGACCTCGCTCATCGAAGGGAAGCGGGTGTAGTCGTCGAGGATGTAGCTCGTGGGCTCTATGCTGCCGAATATGCGGTTCTCGCGTTTGGGCATCATCCGATACAGGGTGTCGGCATCGAAGATGCGGCTTATCTGCATCGAGACGCTCCTCCTCTCGAGGTCCTCGCGGAGCGACTCTCCGAGGACGAGGGGCTCGACATCCCCGGCCTTGCACTCGAGGAAGGGGCTGTCGAGCTCGAGATGGGTCGAGGAGCTCGCGGGGAGCCCTTCGATCTCGGTCACGAGGTTGGTCTCGCCATAGATGTTGTTGGTGAAGAACTTGACAGTTCCGCCCTCCTCGATATTGCTCGAGTAGGTCCCGTCTATAGCTCCGGGGAAGGAGATGAAGGCGTATTTGTGGGCGCTCTCGTATGTGTCACCGACCGTGTGGGCGTAGATGACCTCACCCTCGTATTCGGGCACGAACTTGTAGTCGAAAGTTATTCCGGAGGCATCGGGAGCGGCATTCACGAAGTCGGAGACGGTCGAATAGTCGGGGACGGGAAGGCCGTCCTCGTTGTATATCGAGATACAGAGGGAGACCTCTTCGCCGGACATGTTCCTAAGGGTCCTGCCGTCAAATTCGAGGCCTTCGGCGGCCTTCGCGGGAGCGTCCTTGCGGACGGGCTCGCCAAGGACGGTACCCTTGGTCCTGTCGTTCGTGAAGGTGTTGTAGACGGAAATGGTCTTCGAGTAGAACAGGGGGTCGAAGCCGACCTCGTTCCTGTTCTGGGCGGTGTAGGCGATCAGCTTGTAGTTGCCGCTCGGGAGGGTCTTGGGAAGGAGGAGCCTTCCTGCGCCGCGGCCGGCCGTGAGGCCTATCTTGGCCGTGACGGCGGGGCCGTCGGGCGAGAGGAGCTCGAGATATGCGACAGAGCTGAAGTCAGAGAGGACTCCGCCGGCGCTGACATCGGTCGTGAAGACGGAAATCCACATGTCGTCCCCGGCAACGTAGACGTTCTTGTCCGTTGCTGCGTATGTTCTCTCCACCAGCTGGGCCTTCATCGAAAGCGAAGCGGCGGCGAGGATGGTCAATATGGTTGCTATTCTTTTCATACTATTTTACTTTTCACTGTCAGGCCATTTGTCCGGCCAGTCGGACGGACGGCTCTTGTAGCTTCCTTTCCAGTAGGAGCAATCCACACATTTGGTCTCGGCCCATCCATAGAGCGGCTCGGTCGGTCCGGCATAGCCCATGATACCGACAGGCCGGAGTCCGGCTTTCCAGGATTTGTACCAGTCCTCCATCACTACCGTAGGCGAGTCTCCGTATATGTTCTCGGCATATTTGAAGAAGTAGGTGTGGGAGAAGTCGAGATGTGCACGGTACTTGAGGGCCTTGGTTACGGTGATATAGCCTATCACTATCTCGTCGGGATCCTCTTCGCAATAGAGGTTGCCAGCCATCTGGCTGGGAACGGGGGCGTCGAGGCCTCCTGTGTTTTCGGAGTTGTTGAAGATGTTTGTCCAGTACTGGTAGCTGTCACGTCCGATCGACGAGAGAGTTATCGTAGTCCTGTAGTGGAAGTTGGCCTTTGTGGAGGTCTCCTGTATCGTCTCATAGAGCTTGTTCACGATGCGGTTTTCCGCAAGGTCCTCGGTCGTGGCGAGCATTATGTCCCTCGATTCGGACCTGTCCCAGCATGTATATGTGCTCGGGTGCTGGTCGTCGAATTTGAGGACCTGGCCGTAGACTTCGGAGGGTATCTTCTCCATAGCGCTGTGATTCAGGATGTTGTTTATCTCCTGGTCGCTTTTCGTAGGCCTTTCGTAGTAGTAGAAGGCCTGGATCGGGGCGTGGTATTCCCATTCCTCGAGATAGGACCAGCGGAAGTATTTCTCGCCGCTGTCCGAATGGAAGCTGAGGAACATGTCCATGACCTTGCTCCTCGGATCCTTCTTGTCGGCCGATATGCTGTAGGAGATGGAATCGACGACGGGAGGAAGATGGACTTCACTCCATTGTGAAAGATATTTGCGGTCGTTGTCGTGGTTCTGGACGACTAGCCTGTAGCGGCAGTTGTCAGGGGCGTCGGAAAGGTCGACGGTGAAGGGCCCGCGGCTCCTTTCGGGCTCCCTTGTGTGGTACACCGTGCCGTCCTCGCCTTCTACCCAGAGGGTCGAGACCGGACTGACTGAGTAGGAGAAGTCCTTGAGGCTCATGGCGTAGCTGAGACTGAACTGAGAGACGGAACCTATGTTGATATCTCCTTCGATCACGAACATGTTTTCCTTGGATTCAAGTTCGACGTCGTACGGGTAGATACAGCCGGAGACAAGCCCGGCGAGCGCCATAATTAATATTGCAAGTGTTTTTCTTTCCATATCTTTCAGGCCGCTAGAATTTCATGTTGATGTTGATGTAGGGAATAGGGCAGGCGAATACAGAGAGCATGTATCCGCTGATGTGGCCGTATTCGTTCTGGTTGAAGTAGACCGAGTAGGCGTTCTTGCGGGCGGTGACGTTGTAGACTCCGAAGGTAATGGAGAAATGGGTCAGGGACTTGAGGTAGTGGCTCGGCTCGATCATCATCGCGAGGTCCATGCGGAAGTAGTCGGGGATCCTGTAGGCATTCCTCTCGGAGTAGGCGAGACGGTCGTCTCCGCCGTACTTGAACTTGCCGACAGGAACGGTCATCGGGCGCCCGGTGGAGTAGTCGATGTTCATCGAGATGCTGTAGCGGTGGGTGAACTTGTAGTTGCCGACGAACTTGAGGTCGTGGGGCTTGTCATGGGGGGCGGAATACCAGTTGCCGCCGTTTATCGTTTCGGCTCCGCGGTAGAACATCTCCTTGAGGAGGGACCTCGAGTAGGTGTAGGATATCCAGCCGTTGAGCTTTCCGTGGGGTTTCTTGAGCATGATCTCGGCTCCGTAGGCCTGGCCGCGGGTCCTCACGAGGTCCTCGGCGAGGTTCTCGTTCATGATGAGGATGGCTCCGGACTTGTAGTCGAGATAGTTGTATGTCTGCTTGTAGTATCCCTCGAGGGAGAGGTCGATCTGGCTGTCCCCGATAGTCCAGTAGACTCCGGCTGCGGTCTGCCAGCCGTCCTGGGGACGTATGTCGCGGTCACATATCTTCCATGTGTCCATCGGGGAGATGGAGGAGGTGTTCGTGACGAGGTGGATGTACTGCCTCATCGTGTTGACTCCGCCCTTGACCGAGAGGTTCGGAAGGATGCTGTACTTGGCAGAGAGGCGCAGTTCGGGCATGCCGTAGAACCTGGGGGACTCGAACGCGGTGAAGCCGGAAAGGCGCAGGCCGTACTCGAAGGAGAGCTTGGGTGTTACGATGTGGCTGTCGCTCACATAGGCGCCCAGCTCGACCGCGTTCTCGCCGTCAAGCTGACGGTGGACGACGATGGAATTCTCTCCGAAGGGGGTCTTCGAGCCCGGATCCATTATGTAGAAGATGGAGTTGATACCGTAGGTGAGGGTGTGCTTCTCGTTGAGGACGGACTTGAAATTTGTCTTCCAGAAGGCCTGGCGGATGTGGGTCCTGTATTTGTAGGCCTCATTGGCGTTGCTGGTGTTGTCGAGGCGGTTGCTGTACTCGTCGTAGCCGGCCGACATCGTGAGGGAGTGACGCTCGCTGAAGTTGCTGCGCCATTTTATCGAGGCGTTGGCGTTGCTGTAGTGGTAGGTCGTGTCCCCGCTGAAGGCAAACTTGTCGCTCGAGTAGTAGGCGTAGGCATGGATCGAGTTCTTCGAGTCGATATGGTGGCTTATCGAGGCGTTGAGGTCGTAGAAATTGGCCTTTCCGTTGTGGTAGCCGCTGGACTCGGGTATCATCTTGAGCATCCAGTTGGAGTAGGTCGTCCTGCCGCCGATGAGGAAGGTCGTCCTGCCGCCCTTCTTGAAGGGGCCCTCGAGGTGGAAGCGGCTCGTGAGGAGTCCCAGTCCGACCGAGCCCTGGAGCTTGTTGGGGCTTCCTTCCCTGCCGCGTATGTCGAGGACGGAGGAGATGCGGCCTCCGAATTCGGCGGGAATGGAGCTCTTGTAGAGCTGGACGTCATTGATGACTTCGGTGTTGAAGGCTGAGAAGATACCGAAGAGGTGGCTCGGGTTGTAGATCGTGCCGTCATTGAAGAGGATCAGGTTCTGGTCCACCGATCCTCCGCGGACGTTGAAGCCGCTGGAGGCCTCGCCGACGGTCTTGACGCCCGGAAGGGTCGTCACGACCTTGAGGACGTCGGCCTCGCCGAAGGCTACAGGCACTTTCGTGAGGGTGCTTATGCGGATGTTCTCGACTCCCATCTTGGCGTCACGGTGTGTCGCGGCGCTTTCTGCGGAGACGATAACCTCCTTGAGGGTGTTGACCTTCTCCTTGAGATTGACGTCGAGACCGCCGTCGTCATAGACGTAGAGGTTGAGCTCGACGGGCTCGTAGGTATAGCCGTCGAACGCGAGCTTGCCTTCGCCGACAGGCATGAGGAGATTGTAGTATCCGTAGCCGTCGGTGATGGAATAGACGCTTGTTTTGGGGTTCATCACCGACACGCCGATGATGGGCTCGCCGGTCGACACGTCCTTCACGTAACCGTGGACGTGGACCTTCCCGGTCTTGCCCGAGCGCTCGTCACCGATCTCGTAGACCTTGTTCTGGAATTCGACCGTAGTGGTTTCGCCGGTGACATACTTGAGAAGCTCCTCGTCGGTCTTCGGGGCTTCGTTGAAGTAGCCGAGGGGAAGGGAGCTCGCGAGCTCGAGGCCGTTCGAAAGGTACCATGCGCCGTCGTAGAACGAGGCATTGTATCCCTTGGCATGCATCTGGGCCACCGCCGCGTTGACAAAGTTGGCGCGGGGTGCGGAAACAGTGTAGCTGTTCTCGTCCTTCCCGTCCTTGACAACGAAGATCTTCGCCCCGAGCTCCTCGCGGAGGAAGGTGACGAGGGAGTCGGTGTCGACCCTGCGGACGGAAAGGGTGTCGCTCTGACCGAAGGAGGGAAGAGCGAAGAGGGCCGCGAGGGCCAGTGTCATAATCGCCTTTCTCATTTCTTTCGGGAGAGTTTGGCGGCCTTTTCGGGGCCTATCTTCTTCATCTTGCCGTCCTTCTCGAGATAGTATCTCTGGCGGAAGTTGAAGAAATCATGGATTGAATAGTTGAAGTTGGGGTCACGGTAGCCGATAAGGCCGCTGCCGTGGCCGTCGGTGTCAGGGCTCAGGGTCTTGGTGACCTTGCGGTAGATGTTGTAGCTTTCTCCGAGGAAGACGACCTCGTAGAATCCCGGGACGAGCTTGGGATATTTCCCCTCCTCGAACTTCGTGAATTCGGTGTCGCCGATACGGAGGTAGCTGACGGCATCCTGGTCGATCGCTACGGGAATCGTGCTGGTCGGCATCTTCACGAGGAGTTCGTCGTGACAGACGTCGATGTTCATCTCGAGGTTGGTGTAGGTCTTCCCGTTGAAACGGATTTCGCCGTCCTTGAAGATCGGAGTGTCCCAATAGCAGTGGCCGTTGTAGCGGATGTTGTAGGTGAAGGCCTTCTTGCCGCGGAGGACGACCATCTTCTCCTCTGCCGCCTCGACATACTTGTCGAATTCGCAGTACTGGCCGCGGCATACGTCCGGCAAGGCCAGCAGGAGAATGGGCAGAATCAGTGATAATATTTGTTTGTGTCTCATAATTTCGGCAGTTTTACGGTAAAGCAGGCGCCTCCGAGGCTGAAGGAGCGGCTGTAGCCTATCTCTCCTCCGCACATGTCGACTATGCTCTGGCACATCGCAAGGCCGAGGCCCGTGCCTCCGGTCTTGGTTGTGAAGTTGGGCTGGAAGAGCTTCTCGCGGTTCTCCTCCTTGACGCCGGGACCGTTGTCTTCGACGACGATGTCGTAGAAGCCTTCCTTCGTCGAGCGGCGCAGGCAGATGAGTATCCTGCCTGCGACGGGCTCGAGGCCTTCGGCGAGGGTGTCCTTCATGTGGTTCTCTATCGCCTGGATCGCGTTCGTCACAAGGTTCACCACGACGCTGATTATCTGGGGACGGGGTCCTGTTATCATCGCGTTCTCGAGCCCCATGTAGGAGATCTCGATATCGTCGTGGCTGTCAAGTATCGTGAGCTGGTCCTTTATCGTCTGGTTGAGGTCTATCTCGACGGGCGTCTCGGTGTAGAGCTTGGCGTAGGTCGAGACGTCGGAGGCTGTCTTTGCGAGCATGTCGAGCTGGTCGAGGACGACCTCGGCCATGTTGTCGAAGCGGTCGCCCCACGAAGGGTCGTTCCTCTGCTTGAGTCTCATGATCCTCTGGATCTCGAGCTTTATGGGAGTCAGGGGGTTCTTTATGTCGTGGGCTATCTGGCGGGCCATCTCGCTCCACGCCTTGTTCCTCTCGGCGCGGACTATCTCGGCGGAACTCTCGCGGACCGTGTCGACCATCTTGTTGTAGGCCGTGACGAGGGACTTGATCTCGTCCTCGCGGTTGTATTCTATATGGCTGAGGTTGCTGATGTCGGTCCTTGACATGGTGCCCGAAAGGCTGGCGAGGGGACCGAAGATCATGTCGGAGTATTTGGATACGAGCACCTGGCCGATGACGGCGAGGACTATCGCTATCACGACGAGGAGGATAGCATGGGGGATTGCCGCCATCATGATGTTCTCGGGAGCGTAATAGGGGCAGCATACGATGGCTATCATCTCGTCGTTACGGTTGAAGACGGGGGCGTAGAGGCCGAGGTAGCGGCGTCCCTCGTAGCTCTCGCTCTGGACGTGGAGACGCTTGTATTCGCGGCTTATGTGGTAGTAGGCCTTGTCGTTCATCCTTGCTCCGACGAGCATCTTCTCGTAGATTTCGGGGATGGTGGACATTACGGCCTTGCCGTGGGGCGAGTAGAGGGTGAGGTCGGATTTCGTGTTCCTTGCTATGTCGTCCAGCCTTGCCTTGAACTCCGGATTGATAAGGTCCCTTATGTCGGCGGCATCCTGGCAGCCGGTCTCGACTATTCTCTGAATCGTCGATATCCTGGTCGCTATCGCCTTGCGGGAGTCCTTGCGGTTGCGCTCGAAGACGAAGAGGATGATTATCACGAGTACGGCGCGGCCGATCTTCCTGGCCATCGTCGTGTGGCTTGTCAGGCGGCTCCTCTTGGAGAAGGAGCGGAGCGGAAGCAGGCAGCATGCGACTATGATCGCGACCAGGAGGAAGGAACTCGTCCTCTGGAGGGTCCCGACGTTTTCCCTGGAGATTATGATGATCTCGTTGTCCGAGACATGGTTCACGAAATGGATGTGGCCCGACTCGACGAAGGACTTCTCGCCCGAGCCGGCCTTCTCGTAGTAGTGGTCGTTGAGGCGGGTCGGGTAAGGGTAGATGCCGCTGTAGGAGATGAGTTCGCCGTCGATGTACTTGGCGAACGAATACTGGTCGGGGAGGACAAAGGAGGCCGGTCCGACAGAGGCGCTGTAGACGCTGTTGAAGTCCCTGTTCTCGCGGTTGCTCTTCGAGCGGAGCTCTATGATGAGGCCGGTGAGGCCGCTCTTGTCGGAGTAGTATGTCAGGATGCCGGCATAGTAGGAATGGCCCGCGTTGTCGTAGTTGTAGACGAAGTGGGAGTTGTCGGAGATGGGCTCGCCCTGGGCTATCATCTCCTGAATCAGGCGGACGCTCGCGGCATCGTCCGGGACGTAGCGGTGGACTGTGATGTCGTAGCTCTGGGCGGGTCTTGAAAGGTAATAGTTGCGCACCCGGCTTTCAATCAGCTCGAGACCTCCGTCGGCTTCCAGCAGAATCGGGAAGTACTCGTCAGCCTCCATGCCGGCCTCGATGCCGCGGAGCTGGAGCTCGAGCGACAGGTCGCGGTCGACAGCCATCCTGGAGGCCCAGACCTCGACTTTGTGCTGCTCCTTATGGGAGGAGAGCACCGACGTCATGGAGAAGAACAGGGCGGCGATCGCGAGGGCTATCGGTATGAGGGTCTTTATCTGGAACGGGCGGTAGCTTTTTCCGAAGAAGGCGTAGGCCACCGGGTCGAGCATCTGGGAGAGGAAGATCGCGGCCGCGGCGAGGAAGGTGTAGATTACGTATGCAATGATTGCAAGGACGATCCCTCTGCCGAAGCTTATCAGCTCGAGCGGCAGGATCGAGTTTATGACGAGGCTCCTGAAGGAAACGATTATGTAGGCAAGGACAGCCGCAGTGAGCAGGGCTATGAGAATGCCGTAAACAGTCAGCTTCTTCCTGTCGGTGCCGACTTTTTTCGCTATGCGCTTCCTCATGCTGTAGAGGAAGAATATTGCGGCGATTATGAGGAGGTTGAGGCCCATGAGGGCTCCGTACGAGGACCAGAGCTTCCCTCCGGAGTAGTACATGGGGGAGAAGAGGAGCGAGTCGTGGAAGAAGGCCACCTTGCTGTTCTCGGGGCCGGAGATGAGGAAGAGGGGCTTCCCGTTGTACTCGACCAGGGCTCCGGACCCTTCGTCGGCTATTGTCGAAATGAGGGATCCTTCGGGTATATGGAGCTTTTTAGTGAAGGCCTGCTTGCGTCCTCCGGTGCTTTCGGAGCACACCTCGATGCCCGCTATGACCTTCGTGTAGCGGCCGTCGCTCACGCATCTGGCCACATACCATTTCGACCCCAGACAGATGAAGCTGTATTCTTCGCCGAGCTCCGAAAGAGGGGAGGAGGAACCGCCGGTGAGGAGCTTGCTTGTCCCGACCCGCGGCTTTATGTCGTCATCGAGTATCGGGAAAGTGTTGTGCCAGCACTGGAGGGTGTCCATCTCGTAGCGGTAGAGCACCATGTCCTCGGGGAAGTCCTCGAAGAATTCATGGATCTCGGCGGGGTCCGACAGCTCTTCGGAGATGTGGACCTCGAGCATCTCTATCCTCTTTCCGAGAGCTCTGGAGACCTTGGCGGCGAGCCTCGAGGGGCTCGGGGAGGAGAGGCCGAGGACGAGCGCAAGGGCAAGCACCAGCGCGGAGAGCGCCGCGCCGGCCGTTATCCATATGCTTTTCTTCGACATCATACCGCTGTTATTCGTGGTGGTAGGGTTCTCCTTTCATAATAGTGAAGGCGCGGTAGAGCTGCTCCACGAAGATGGCCCTTACCATCTGGTGGGAGAAGGTCATCCTCGACAGGGATATCTTCGCGTTCGCGCGGCTGTATACTTCCTTCGAAAAGCCGTAGGCGCCGCCGATTACGAAGACGATGTCCGAGGAGAGGCTCGAGAGGAGCTTCTCGAGCTCCCTGGACCACTCGAGCGAGGAGTACTCGCGTCCTCTCTCGTCGAGGAGGACGACGTAGTCGCCGGGTTTCGTGTTCTTGAGGATCAGCTCTCCCTCCTTTGTCTTTATCTCGTCATGGCTGAGGGCGGAGACGTTCTTCAGCTCGGGGATTTCGGCCACCGCGAACCTGGTGTAGTGGGAGAGGCGCTGGATATAGATATCCATGCCTTCCCTGACCCATTTGAAGTCAGTCTTTCCTACAGTTATGAGAGTAAGCTTCATTGCGCACATACGGGCATAATCATGCAAATATAGTACAAAAATCGCACATGTGTGTGCGTGATGTGCGCGGGAAGGGCGATTTTAATATGGCTGGATTTTTGCATAACCTTCCGTCGGTTTAAAAAACTTGTATGAAACTGTTTGCTAAAATATCGTTGATCCTGGCTCTCGTGGCCTTCGCCATGCCCCGCTCCTCAGCTGACACAATTCCCCAGGACGACGCCTACGGAGTCTTCATCCCGATATCCAAATACATGGCTTCCGGCGATGCCGAGAAGCTCTCCGCATGGTTCGCTGAAAACCTTGAGATCAATCTTTTCGGAGTCGAGAGCGACTCGTCGAAAACCCAGGCCAAACGCATCCTGGCCCGCTTTTTCGACGAACACGCCCCCTCTTCCTTCACTATAATCCACAAGACCGGAAGGGCGAATATGAAGTATGCTCTCGGGCGTTACGTGTCCGGCAGCGAGAACTTCGACGTGACGGTCTTCGTCTCCCTTTCCGACGGCACTTACAGGATAAGACAGATAAAGATCGACAAGGCGGATTAGCCGCCGGTCATGGTTTTGGCACGGCAATTGCTATTAATGTACTTCGGTTAGTTAGTTGTTAAAATAATAGGTTTGTTAAATGGTCCGGCCCGCGATGTGAATTGCGGGCCGGATTCTTTTGACTGCGTAAAATCCCAGAAAAATTTGGAGCGGGAGGGAAAAGTGTGTATTTTTATCCTCCGTTTCAAATAAATATACGAACTATGGCAAATTCATTAGACCTCATCACCGAGTACAACCACGAAAGGGTACTCTTTGTCAACAACGAAAAAGCCGGCCTCCACGCAATAATCGCGGTCCACAATACGAACCTCGGCCCTGCTGTCGGCGGCTGCAGACTATATCCTTACGCCAATATCAATGACGCCCTCTTCGATGTCCTCCGCCTCTCCAGGGGCATGAGCCACAAGAATGCGGCTGCCGGCCTCCCCTGCGGCGGTGCAAAAGGCGTCATCATCGCCCATCCCTCCCAGAAGACCCCTGCCCTCTTCGAGGCTTTCGGCGAAGCCGTTGACAGCCTCGGCGGCTGCTACTTCACTGCCGAAGACGTCAACACCTGCGTCGAGGATATGAACAGTGTCCTCAAGAAGACCAAATACGTTGTAGGACGCGAGAACATCTCCGGAGATCCCTCTCCCTTCACTGCCTACGGTACTTTCTGCGGAATCAAGGCCGTCGCAAAGAAGCTCAACGGCACTGACGACCTCCATGGCGTCAAGATCGCCCTCCAGGGCCTCGGCCACGTAGGTTTCGACCTCTGCCACCAGCTTGTCGAGGCCGGTGCCGACCTTACCGTCTCCACCCACTCCAACAGGAAGAACATGGACATCGCCGTCAAGGAATGGGGATGTAAGGAAGTCTCCGACGAGGAGCTCTACGGAGTCGAGTGCGACATCCTCTCTCCCAATGCCCTCGGCGCTACGATCAACTACAATACCCTCCCTATCCTTAAGTGCCGTGCCGTCGCCGGAGCCGCAAACAACCAGCTCCTCGACGATGAGTGTGGAAAGATCCTCCGCGAAAAGGGCATCCTCTACGCTCCCGACTTCATCATCAACGGCGGTGGTGTGATCAATGCTGCCCAGGAAGCCTTCACGACCTACAACAAGGAGAATGTCCTCAAACAGGTCGAGAACATCTACAACACCGTGGCATGGATACTCGACGAGGCCGAGGCCACCGGAGTTCCCGAAGGCATCATAGCCCGCAACTTCGCCGAGGACCGCATCAACAACGCCCGCTAAGCTCACTGACTTATACTCAGCGCTATAAACAAAACCGTCGCCGGAAAATCCGGCGACGGTTTTGTTTAAGTGCTTGACCGTTAGGGACTTAACCTGGCGGGCTATTTCTGGCGGAAGTAGATCTCTATCGGGCAGCCGAGGAAGTCGAACTTCGAGCGGAGCTTGTTCTCGATGAAGCGCTTGTAGGGATCCTTTATGTACTGCGGGAGATTGCAGAAGAAGGCAAACGCCGGGAACGCTGTCGGGAGCTGGGTCGCGTACTTGATCTTGATGTATTTTCCCTTCCATGCGGGAGGCGGGTAGTTCTCGATCTCGGGGAGCATCTCGTCGTTGAGGAGGGAGGTCTTGATCTCGCGCTTGTAGTTCCCGTATACATGCATGGCGGCATCGAGCACGTCCATTATCCTCTGCTTCTTCACGACTGACGTATATATAATAGGAACGTCATTGAAGGGGGCGAGGCGGGACTTGATGACTTCGGTGTACTCGGCCATCGTATGGTTGTCCTTGATAATGGTGTCCCATTTGTTGACGACTACGACGCAGGCCTTGCGGTTCCTCATTATGAGGTTGAAGATTGCAAGGTCCTGGGATTCGATTCCGGTCTGGGCGTCTATCATGAGGATGCAGACGTCGGAGTGCTCTATCGCGCGGATGGCCCTCATGACGGAGTAGAACTCGAGGTCCTCGTGGACCTTCGTCTTCTTCCTCATGCCGGCAGTGTCGACGAGCATGAAGTCGTGGCCGAACTTGTTGTAGTGGGTTGCGATCGAGTCGCGGGTCGTTCCGGCGACGTTCGTGACGATGTTGCGCTCGGTGCCGAGGAGGGCATTGGTCATCGAGGACTTGCCGACGTTGGGCTTTCCGACTATCGTTATGTGGGGGAGCTCGGGATGGTCGTCATCGGCGGTCGCAACGTCGTTGGGAAGGCGTTTGCAGACTTCGTCGAGAAGGTCACCGGTGCCGGAGCCGTTGGCTGAGGAGATCGACCAGATCTCACCGAGGCCGAGGGCGTAGAACTGGTATGTGTCGTAGATCTTCTCGCTGGAGTCGACCTTGTTCACCGCGAGGACGACGGGCTTGCCGGAGCGGCGGAGCAGGTCGGCGATCTCCTCGTCATAGTCGGTGATGCCGGTCTGGGCCTCCACAAGGAAGAGCACGAGGTCCGCCTCGTCTATCGCGAGCAGGACCTGTTTCCTGATCTCCTCCTCGAAGACATCGTCGGAGTTGGAGGTGTATCCGCCGGTATCCACGACGGAGAACTCGTGGCCGCACCATTCGCAGCGGCCGTAGTGGCGGTCGCGGGTGACGCCGGCGGTCTCGTCGACTATTGCCTGACGCATGCCGACAAGGCGGTTGAAGAGGGTCGATTTGCCGACATTGGGTCGGCCTACTATAGCTACAAGGCTCATTTCTTTTACTTGCTTAAAAACTCGCAGCCCGCGCAATCACTGCACTCTTCGCCGCTGCAAGTGGGTTTCTCTTTGTTCTTTGTGCCCCAGATCCTCATCTCCTCCTCCTTGGCGCATCTTATTCCGAGTTTCTTCATCTCCTTGTTGCGACTGACTTCGGTCTCGGGGAACTCCCCGTTCTTGCGGAATATGATGTTGAAGCACATCCCGAAGACGCAGAGACCGACGATGACGGCCGAGACAAGGACGATCTTAAGCATAAGGAGGGACTAGTAGATGAGGTCCTTGCTTATGGATTCGCAGTTGTAGACGTTGTTGATCGTCGTTGCGAAGGTCTTCTCGAT
>JAKSJS010000021.1 GCA_024398155.1 Bacteroidales bacterium
GGGTCGGCCGCAAGGCCGGGGGTTGAGAAGCCGTCTCGGCCTCGAAGCAAAAAAGGCTTCCTTCTGGAAGCCTTTTTGCGGAGAGGACGAGATTCGAACTCGTGGTACGGAATGACCCGTACGTCGGTTTAGCAAACCGGTGGTTTCAGCCACTCACCCACCTCTCCAGAGGGTCATTTTCTGAAACCGTTTGACCAAACGGGACTGCAAATATACAAATTTTTTACAACCCGCAAGGAGGCGACGGAAAAAATCAGATATTGGTCTCGAATTCCTTGAGGAAGCGGAGGTCGTTTTCGAAGTAGTTGCGGAGGTCCTTGACCTGCCACTTGAGCATGGCTATGCGCTCGACTCCCATACCGAAGGCGAAGCCGCTGTATTTCTTGGAGTCTATGCCGGAGGCCTCGAGGACGTTGGGGTCAACCATGCCGCAGCCGAGGATCTCGAGCCAGCCGGTGCCCTTGCAGATGTTACAGCCCTTGCCGTGGCAGATGTTGCAGCTTACGTCAACTTCGGCTGAAGGCTCGGTGAAGGGGAAGTAGGAAGGCCTCATGCGGATTTCGGTCTCGGGACCGAACATCTCGCGGGCGAAGAGAAGGATGGCCTGCTTCATGTCGGCGAAGGTCACGTTCTCGTCGATATAGAGTCCCTCGACCTGGTGGAATATGCAGTGGGCGCGGGCTGAGATGGCCTCGTTGCGGAATACGCGGCCGGGGCAGACGACGCGGATAGGGAGCTTCATGGTCTCCATGCAGCGTACCTGGACACAGGAGGTATGGGTCCTCAGGAGGATAGGGTTCTTCTGGTCATTGTCGGTCACGAAGAAAGTATCCTGCATCTCGCGGGCGGGGTGCTCGGGAGGGAAGTTGAGGGCTTCGAAGACATGCCAGTCGTCCTCCACTTCGGGTCCTTCGGCGACATCGTATCCGAACTTGCGGAAGATGCCGACGATCTCCTCGCGGACGATCGATACGGGATGGCGGCTTCCGAGGGGATAGCTGTCACCGGGCTTTGTGAGGTCATAGGCTGAGGCGGAAGCCGAGGCGGCGAAGGTCTGGGCCACGGCCTTCAGCTCTTCGATCTTAGCCGCGGCGGCGTTCTTGAGCTGGTTGAGGACCTGGCCGAATTCCTTCTTCTGGTCCTTGTCGACGGTGCGGAACTCCTCGAAGAGACGGGTTATCTCGCCTTTCTTGCCGAGGAAGCGCACGCGGGCTTCTTCGATTTCCTGTTCTGTCTTGCACTGGAGGGCTTCAACTTCTGCCTTGAGTGCTTCTATCTGTTCTCTTGTCATAATCGGAAAAATCTGTCAGGGCGCAAAGATACTTATTTTTTCGCTTTTTTCTCCTTTACCTGTTTTGCCTTCCTCTTCTCGCGGGCTTTGATGGCGGCTTTGCCTCCCTGCTTGAGGTATTTGGCCCACTGCTCTTCGGTGAAGATGCGCTTGTAGAGCTCGTCGGTCTTCTCGTTCCAGCGGTCCTGGACCTCCTGGTAGAGGGAGGTGTTGGCTATCTTGGACTCCCTGTAGCTGTCGAACTCCCTGGTCATCTCGGCCCAGTTGTGCTTCAGGGTCGAGTCGACGTAGAAGGTCTGCCAGGCTTCAAGGTCGAGGACGCGCTCGAGGCGGTCGGCTTCCTGCTCGGCTATCTCGTTGAGGTCGGGTGTCTCGGGCTTTTTCTCCTGGGCCGAGGCGGACAAGGAGACAAGGCACATAAGGGCTGCGACAGCCGCAAGTGCGTATATTTTAGGGGTGAGCGTTTTCATTTCTGCCGTTTTTTTATTAGATTTGCAAAGTTTGTGCGCATGCATGAAAAGCATTGCAGCAGACAAATTTAGTAAAAAATCAGTACAAGATATGCAAAAACACGTTCTTTTGACGATAGCGATGCTTTTCTCCGGGGCTCTTGCCTACAGCGCCGGAGCGTGCACCAATGTCCTTGTAACGAAAGGCGCGAGCGCTGACGGCTCGAACATGATCTCGTATGCCGCCGACTCCCATGCCCTCTTCGGCGAGCTCTACTTCCACCCCGCCTGTATATGGCAGCAGGGCGACATGCTCGAGGTCACGGAGTGGGATACGGGCGCGAGCCTCACGTCCATCCCCCAGGTTGCAAGGACTTTCCAGACTGTCGGCAACATGAACGAGAAGCAGCTCATCATCGGCGAGACGACCTATGGCGGCCGCAGCGAGCTATGGGACGAAGAAGGCCTCATGGACTACGGCTCCATGATCTACATCGCCCTCCAGAGGTGCTCCACCGCCCGCGAGGCGATCCGCACGATGGTTGACCTTGCGACGACCTACGGCTACCGCTCCGAAGGCGAGTCCTTCAGCGTCGCCGACAAGGATGAGGTCTGGATCTTTGAGCTCATCGGCAAGGGCCCCGGACGCAAGGGCGTCGTATGGGTCGCCCGCCGCGTCCCCGACGGCTACATCTGCGCCCATGCCAACCAGGCCCGCATATCGACCTTCCCCAAGGATGACCCCGAGAACTGCATGTATGCCGAGGACGTCATAGACTTCGCCCGTGAGATGGGCTTCTACAAGGGCTCCGACGAGGACTTCAGCTTCTGCGACGCGTATGCCCCCCTCGACTTCGGTGCGATGAGAGGCTGCGAGAGCCGCGCCTGGAGCGCCTTCAATATCCTCTGCGACGGCGAGTTCACCTATCTCGACGAGAAGGGCAATGAGGTCTCGAAGAACTCCTACTGCTTCATAGACTACGCGATGGGCTACAACAAGTCAAAGAGGTTCCCCCTCTTCGTCAGGCCCTCGAGGAAGATAACGGTCAAGGATGTCGCTGACGTCATGAGGGACCACTTCGAAGGCACTCCCATGGACATGACGACCGACATCGGGGCCGGCGGGAACGCCCTCCCTTACCGCTGGCGCCCCATGGACTTCAAGTACAAGGGCAAGGAGTACGTCAACGAAAGGGCTATCGCAACCCAGCAGACAGGCTTCTGGTTCGTGGCCCAGTCCCGTCCGGACCTTCCCGATGAGATCGGTTCCCTCCTCTGGTTCGGCACCGACGATGCCGCGACGAGCTATCTCACCCCCATCTATGTCTGCACCCGCGAGATACCCGAGTGCTTCCGCGTGGGTAACGGCGACATGCTTACCTATTCCCCGACAAGTTCCTTCTGGATCAACAACCGCGTCTCCAACGCCTGTTACAAGGCCTACAACATAATGCAGCCTACCGTCAGGGCGAAGATCGACGCCTGGGAGGCTGAGATGGCCGGGGCTGTGGCCAAGGCCGACGCAGAGGCCCTGGCCCTCTACGAGGCCTGCGCGGCCGCCGCTCCCAAGATGATAAAGCGCAACGATACGGCCCGCAAGAGCCCCGATGCCTTCTCTTCCGTCAAGGACTATCTTACGGAATTCTCCGTCTCCAATGCCGACAGGATATTCAATGACTGGGTGGCTCTCGAGGAGTTCCTTCTCGTGAAGTTCATCGACGGCAACGTCAAGGCCCAGAATCCCGATGGCTCCTGGGTGACCAACGGCAACGGCAACATCCCCGCCGATATCTCCCAGCCCGGATATACGGATAAATGGAAGGCCGCGGTAGTAAAGGACCATGGCAGAACACTGAAAGTAAAATAATCACATATGGCAAAGAATTCAACACTCAAGACCAACTGGCCCAAATACCTCCTCCAGTGGGGTGTGCTCATAGCCCTGGGCCTCTTCCTCTCGCCTCTCGGCGCCAAGCTCTTCCCGTCGGCTGAGGCCGCGAGTCCCGAGACCTACTGCCCGATGGGCGGTCTCGAGGCCTTCGCGACCTACCTCGTCAGGGGCTCCCTTCCCTGTTCGATGACGACGGTCCAGATAGTCATGGGCCTTTTCCTTGCCGCAGCTGTAGTCCTCTTCAGCAAGCTCTTCTGCGCCTTCCTCTGTCCGGTAGGATCCGTTGAGGACCTCCTCATCAAGCTGCGCAAGGCCATACACCTTAAAAGCATAACGGTTCCCGAAGGCTCCGCAGCCGACAAGGTCCTCCGCATCTTCAAGTATGGTCTCGTGTTCTGGATCTTCTACATGACTATGAACGCGAGCGAGCTGTTCTGCAAGAACCTCGATCCCTATTATGCCGTGGCGACCGGCTTCAAGGGCGAGATCACCCTCTGGATGTCGATAACGACCGTTACGCTGGTTGTTCTCGGAGGTCTCCTCGTGAACCGTTTCTGGTGCCGCTACATATGTCCCCTTGGAGCGATAAGCAACTCCTTCAAGTTCTGGATATGGATGGTAGTCCTCTTCGGAGGCTATTATGTGCTGACCCTCGCCGGAGTTTCCATCGCATGGCCCTGGCTGCTCGGCGCCTTCTGCCTGCTCGGCTACCTCCTTGAGATAATCTCCGGCAAGCCAAGGCTCCAGGCCCTCCACGTGATGAAGAACGAGAGCCTCTGCAACAAATGCGGCGCATGCGAGCTCAGCTGTCCCTACTCGATCGCAATCAGCGAGTATAACGGCAAGGTGAACTCTGTCGACTGCACCCTTTGCGGAGAATGCGTTGCGACATGCCGCCGCGACGCCCTCTACGTGGGCGTTACGCGCCGCGGCCGCCGTCGCTTCTTCACCAAATGGATAGCCCCGATCATTGCCCTCGGTGTACTTGCCGCCGGATATTTCATCGGCAAGAAGTTCGAGCTTCCGACCATCAACGAGAAATGGGGCATCGAAGCCTATGATGCCGACAGCAATATCGTGAATCTCGTCGATCCCGCCTCCCTTGTCTATTTCGACATGCACGACATGAAGAGCGTCAAGTGCTTCGGCAGCTCGATGGCCTTCAAGGCGCGTCTCGAGAAGATAGCCGGCACCCATGGCGTCAAGACCTATGTCGGCAGCCACCGCGTCAGCATCCTCTACGACCCTGCCGTCGTGACCGAAGACGAGATCAAGGAAAAGATCTTCGTCCCGAGCCATTTCCGCATCAATTCCCCCGACCCGAAGGCCCTTCCCAAGCTCAAGGTCCAGACAATAAGGGTCGAGAAGATGTACGACAAGTTAAGCCTCAACTACCTCGGCCTCCAGATGCGTCTTACAGGCAAGGCTGTCTACGGAGTCGAATCGATGTACGACTGCCCCGTTATCGTCAAGGTCTACATGGATCCCGCCGAGACGCTCGACAAGGACTGGTACAAGGAAGTCGTCGACAAGAAGACCCTTGACATGCCCGTCCATGGCGGCGGAGTCAAGCAGACCCCCGTCGACCTCGAATTCGTACGCGTCGAGCCCGGTGAGAGCTACATCGGCATAAGCGAATACCTCCACATGATGTTCGACGGATTCTCCGCGAAATTCAACGGCAGCTATACCGCGGCCGACGGATCGTCGTATGTCGAGAAACGTGAGGCCCACTATGAAGGCGCCGCCCAGTACATCTACGAGGTGGCCTCCCAGGACTACGAGAAGCCGATAATCAAGAAGGCCCTCCCTTACCTCTCCAACTGGCTCTCGAGCGCCGAGGGCGTGATCAGCCTCGAGCTCGCTCTCAACAAGGAGCTCGTCCCTTCGATCCAGGTCCGCTATGCCGCCCCTATGACGGCTGAAAAGATATGGGAGATGATGACTTCCCCCACATGGAAGATTACCTACAAGGCCGACGACGTGAGAGAGGAGTCCGCGAGGATGTCCTTCCCCACGCCCGGCATAAAATATCCTTATGAAAAGTAAGATACTCTTAACTTCCGTAGCTGTCCTGCTCTCGACCGCCGCACTTGCGGACGAGGGCATGTGGATGGTTTCCCCCGGCCAGAACTTCGCTGACGCCGTAGTCTCCCTCGACTTCGGCTGCAGCGGAAGCTTCATTTCCGACAACGGCCTCATAATAACGAACCACCATTGCGCCTACAGTGATGTCTACGGACTTTCAACCAATGAGCACAATTACCTCGAGGACGGCTTCTGGGCGATGACCGCCGCCGAGGAGGCGCCGATTCCCGGCAAGGGAATCCAGCTCCTCCGCGCGATGATTGACGTGACCGACGAGGCTAATGAGATTGTCGCGAAGGAGAAACTGGAAGGCAAGCCCATGGGTATCCGCCGCCTGAGCTATCTCCTCGAGAAGAAATACAAGGAGGAGACAGGGCTTGAGGCTTCGCTTAGCTCGATGTGGGCCGGCAGCCGTTACTATATGGCCCTCTACGTCGAGTACAAGGACGTACGTCTTGTCGCGGCGCCTCCCGTGTCGATTTCCGCCTTCGGAGGCGACATCGACAACTGGGAGTGGCCCCAGCACAAATGCGACTTCGCCCTCTACCGCGTCTACTCGGCTCCCGACGGCTCTCCCGCCGAATACAGCGCCGACAATGTCCCCCTCAAGTCCCCCATGAAACTCGAGATAAGCCTTGACGGTGTCGCCCCCGGCGACTCCACCTTTGTCATCGGCTATCCCGGCTCCACCGACCGCTTTGCCTCTTCGGCCAAGGTCGCCTACAAGAGGGACATAAAGTACCCCTGCTCGACCTCCCTCCAGGGCAGGAAGATGGAAATAATCAAGGGATGGATGGACCGTGATCCGGAGATCCGCCTCAAATATTCTGACTACTTCTTCAGCCTTTCGAACGTTCAGGAACTCCGTGCCGGCGAGGCCGCCTGCTACGCCCGCTTCGGCGTCGAGGAGGAGAAGAAGGCAATCGAGGATGAACTCCAGGAGTGGATAGATGCTTCCGAAGAGCGCAGCGCCAAGTGGGGAACCCTCCTCAGGGACCTTGACGTGGCCTATAAGTCCATCTACGACGTAGACCGCCAGACCATAGCCTTCAGGGAGGCCTTCTACAATGGCACGAAGCTCTCGATAATGGCCGGAAGGTTCGGCAACCACAGCAAGGATGCCGCCGAACGCCTTGTCAAGGGGTATGAGGACATCGACCTCCGCGTCGAAAGGGACCTCCTCCGCTTCTCCCTTGAGGTTATCGACACGAAGGTGGACCATTCCTTCTTCGGACCCTTTATTAAAGCCACTTACGCGAAGTTCACCGATGACGGGGGCAAATGCGACTATGACGCAATGACCTCCTACCTTTGGGATGACTGCGTCTTTGTCGTGCCCTCCAGGATCGAGGAGGTCGCGGCAGGGTCGCATATCTACGAGGACGACCCCTTCTTCAAGTTCTTCACGGACATGAAGATTACGGTTTTCAACAATGAGAAGACGCGCATCGAGGGGGATAAGGACCTCACTGCCCTCAACCGCGAATATACCCATGCCCTTTATGAGATGAGGATGGAAAAGGGCATCCCGACCTATCCGGATGCCAATTCCACGATGAGACTGACCCGCGGAACCGTCAGCTCCAGCCTCGAGCCCCGCGACGGCGTTGTCTACGGATGGCAGTCCACAGCCCGCGGCATAATCGAGAAGTACGACCCCACGAGCTACGACTTCTCGCTCAAGGATGACTGGCGTGCGATGATTGCCGCGGAGCCGGCCCTTCCCGTCAACTTCATTACAGACAACGACATTACGGGAGGCAACAGCGGCTCGGCCGTCGTCGACGGCTCGGGACGCCTCGCCGGCCTCGCCTTCGACGGCAACAAGGAGTCCCTCGCCGGTGACTCGAGCTTCACCGGGGGCTACAACAAATGTGTCTGCGTTGACATCCGCTTTGTTGTCTGGACTCTCCGCAATTACGCAAAACTCGACTACATACTCGACGAAATCAATATCAGCAAATAATCAATCACAAATATGAAAAGAATACTTTTAGCACTTTCGGTAGCCGCTCTCGCATTCGTGAGCTGCACAGACCTTTCCGATGTCTATTCCAAGATAGACGAGAATACAACAAGGATCGACGCTCTTGAGAAGAAATCCAATGACCTTGAGAACCTCCTCAAGGCAATACAGAATAATGTATCCGTAACGTCTGTCAAAGAGACTCAAAACGGTTATACCATCACCTTCTCCGACGGTACCACTGCAATCCTGAAGAACGGTGAGCAGGGCCCTCAGGGCCCTCAGGGTCCCCAGGGCCCCGCCGGCGCAGCCGCCGCAACCCCGTCCTTCAAGGTCGATGACAGCGGCATCATCTACGTAAGCCTCGACGGCGGCCAGAACTGGTCCGCCCTCGGCAGCATAAAGGGCCCCAAGGGCGACGCAGGTGATCCCGGCCAGGATGGAGAAGACGGCCCCGCCCCCCAGTTCAAGGTTGAGGACGGCGTTCTCTATATCCGTTACTCCGACACTGCCGAATGGACTTCCCTCGGAAGTCTGAAGGGTGAAGACGGAAAGGACGGCGCTGACGGAGCATCCCCTCTTTTCAAATTGGACGAAGCGACAGGCGACCTTTACGTACGTTATTCCGAGTCCGAGGAATGGACCCTTGTCGGCAATGCCCGCGGAGAAATCTGGATCAAGTCCATCCGCGTCGACAATGGATACATCATTTTCACGACCAACGATAACAGAGTTTACTCTTTCTATCAGTGCACTCCCTCACTTCGTGATGTCAGATTCGTTCCGGAATACAGCGACGGACTGGCTACGCTCAATTACTATGACTCAAGCAATGCTGCACCCATGAAGTTGAACTTCACGGTTGGAGGAGACACTTCCGCAATAGACAAATTCCTCAGTTTCGTTGACGGTACGAACAACGCCTATATGGTCTTCATATACGCGATGCCCGTAAAGACACGTGCAGCGGCCGATGAGACTGTAAAAAGGATCGTTGTCGACGCATCCGCCATATCCCGTGAAAGAACCATGCTGACTCAATATGAAAGTTTCGAACTGTACACGATTACGATAGCAGACCCCGCTTCCATCCTTACAGAGAAAGGAGAGACGATCAACCTCGTTACCGGCAATTTCGAACTCTCAATCAGTATTGCCTCACGTTCCTATGGGGATGACAATGCCTGCACAGACTTCTTCCAGATCCACAAGGAGTGCCTCTCAGGAACTCTCGAGTATGACGGAGTGACCTATAAGACCGTCAAGATGGCCGACGGCCGCTGGTGGATGGCCGAGAACCTCCGCTATGTCCCGATGGGCTACACAGCATCCAACAACTTCACCGATTCCGACGGCATCTGGTATCCTGCAAATCTTTCGCTCGATACGGAAACGGGAAAATATGTAGCTACAGTAACGACAGCTCCCGAGGATGTTGCAAAGATGGGCCTTCTCTATACCGAAGCTGTCGCCCTTGCCGGCGAGACTATCCCTCAGACTGATTGGACTGACGTTGAGAACAACCAGGGCATCTGCCCCGACGGATGGCATATCCCTACCGCCCAGGAGTGGGTCGACCTTGTCGGCGGCTGCTCTGCCTCGGCTCACGTCAACACTTCCGCACCTTATTACAGCTCCGCAGTGAGCGGCGCCCAGCTTGTAGACCTCAATGCGGCATATTTCAACTTCCTTCCTTATCCTTACGTGAATATCGGAACTTCGTATCTCGCAACAGTCGCTAACGTGAATGAATCAAGCCCGTATTGCCAGATGTCGTCAATATCATATTTCGCCTCATCGACGGGCCGCACCGAAAAGCAGACATACAGCGCGATGATAACAAATAACAAGACCAAGAGCTCCGTCAACGTCGCTTATAACAATCTTACCAACGGTGTCTTTGTTCGCTGCATAAAGAATCTCGATTACGATTAACATTTGAAGAAACTCATTCTCATATTGATGATGATCCTCTCCGGAGCCGCCGCCATGGCCGCTCCGGCAAGGGTCACCATTACCGGCAAGGTCACCGACTCCGCTTCCAAGGAGCCGCTCGCCGGAGTCGTCCTCAAGCTCGGTGACGACTACCTCTGGGCCGTCACCGGCCTTGAGGGAGAATATGAGATAAAGGATATCCAGCCCGCCAGGTATACGCTGAAGCTTACCTGTCTGGGTTATGTGGACATCGAGAGCGAGATAGATGTGAGAAGCGACATCGACGGCCTGGACTTCTCGATGAACGAGAGTTCGCTCGCGCTCGACGAGGTCGTCGTCACTGCCCAGAGGCCCAAGGACGGCCTTTCGACCTCCCATACCCTCGGCCGCGACGCCCTCAACCATCTCCAGATGTCCAACATGGCTGACATGGCCTCGCTCCTGCCCGGCGGCAAGACGGTCAATCCCGACCTGACCGCCTCCTCCGCGCTTACGCTGCGTGCCGGAGGCTCGAAGGCCGGCAACGCTGCCTTCGGAACAGCCGTCGAGGTCGACGGCGTCCGAGTCGGCAACAATGCCGGCTTCTCCGAGATGTCGGGAGTCGACACGAGAAGCATATCCGTCGACAACATCGAGTCTGTCGAGGTCATAACCGGCGTCCCTTCCGCGGAGTACGGAGACCTTAACAGCGGTATGGTCAAGATCAACACCAAGAAAGGCCGTACTCCTTACAATATTGTATTCTCGGTCAATCCGAGAACCTACCAGACTTCGGTCTCCAAGGGCTTCGACCTCGGCAGGAACCGCGGCGTGATCAACGCCAGCGGGGAGTGGGCGAGGGCGACCAAGAAGCTCATCAGCCCCTACGAGTCCTACACCCGCCGCGGCGTGAGCCTCAGCTATTCGAACACCTTCGCGGGCATCCTCCGTTTCGAGGCCGGTGCTACAGGCAACATCGGCGGCATGAACTCCAAGGACGACCCTGACGCCGAAATGGGCAATTTCACGAAAGGAAGGGACAACGTCCTCAGGGCCAACACCTCGATGACGCTCCTTCTCAACAAGCCCTGGATCACGAACCTCAAGTTCGACGCGTCAGTGAACTATGCCGACAACCGTACGCTGACCCATAAATTCAATTCCTCCTCCGCCGTCCAGCCTTCGGTCCATTCCGAATACGAGGGCTATTACCTTGCAGAAAGGCTTCCGCTCACGTATTACTCCGACCAGGTCGTCGACTCGAAGGAACTTGATTTCGCGGCAAGCCTCAAATATTCCTGGAGCCGTCATTGGGACGAAATAAGAAGCAACCTCAAGGCCGGCCTCCAGTGGAAGGCGAACGGCAATGCCGGCGAGGGTGAATACTATCTCGACCAGGCCCTTGCACCCACAGGCTACCGTCCCCGTCCGTACAGCCAGTACCCGTACATGCATAACCTTTCGGCTTATGTGGAGGAGGATTTCGCGCTGCCCGTAGGCAAGACCAAGCTTGAAATCACGGCAGGCCTCAGAATGGAGAACGTCTTCGTCAAGGGCACCCGGTACGACCACCTTACGACCTTCTCGCCGCGATTCAACGCCAAATGGTCCTTCGGACCTCATGTCTCCGTCCGCGGCGGCTGGGGTATAACCGAGAAGCTCCCGTCCTTCTTCATCCTCTATCCCAAACAGGACTACCGCGACATCCTCTCCTTCAGTGTAAGCCACGGCAGCTCGACCTCATATTCCTACTATACTAATCCGTTCAAGGTGCTCTACAACGAGGACTTGAGGTGGCAGAGGAACCAGAACTCCGAGGTCGGAGTGGATATCGATGCCGGAGGCTTCAAGATATCCCTCGTCGGCTTCTACAACAAGACGACTCTCCCGTACCGCATTACGAATGTATATACTCCGTTCAGCTACAACGTAATGCAGCTTCCTTCCGGATATCAGGTCGGAGAAAATCCCGAGATAACCGTCGACAACCAGACCGGAGATGTCTATCTGCGTTCGGGCAGCGATGTCGTATGGACTCCGCTCGATGTAAAGGTGACGAACAGGACTTTCCTCAAGAACACCAAGCAGGACAACGGAGCGCCGATAAAGCGTGCCGGAGTCGAGCTTACCGTGGATTTCCCCGAAATAAAGCCGATAAAGACATCCTTCAGGGCGGACGCCTCCTACGCTTATTCCTATACCCGTGATGAGTCCCTTGCCTATTACTACCAGCAGGGATGGTCCCATACGACTCTCCAGAACCGTTCTTACGAATATCTGGGAATATATGCCAACGGCGCGAACGACACGCCTGTCGTAAACGGCCGCATCACCCACAATTTCGACGGCAACATAACCTCGATCACCCATATCCCGAGAGCCCGCCTCATCATAACCTGCCGTCTCGAGATGTCGTTCCTCACGAGGAAAAGGAACCTCTCCGAGTATGGAGGAAAGCCGTACGCCTTCACTGTCGAGGATGGTGGCTACACCGCGACAGGAGGCAACATATATGACGGAGACTCCTACGCCGCGATATGGCCTGTCGCGTATATGGACCTCGACGGCAACATTACCCCGTTCACGGCTGAAGACGCCTCCAAGGCTGAATTCCAGAGGCTCATAATCAAGTCGGGAAACATCTATACCTTCGCCCAGGACGGCTACGGCTTCTATTGCTCGGCCAACCTCAGTGTTACCAAAGAGATAGGAAAGCACGTAAGCCTTTCGTTCTTTGCGAATAACTTCACGAACTCACGCAGAGCGGTCCATTCGCTCTCCACAGGAGTTCCGGCCATCCTTACTCCGGACTTCTACTACGGACTTACATGCAGATTGAAATTTTAGGACAGGATAAGAGATGAAAAGAGTATACATCATATTGATCGGACTGGTGCTTCTGGCGTCCTGCGTAAGGACGGCGGACAAGCCGTACGATTCCACTCTCTTCCGCCTCAGCGCATCCCTTGTCTATCCGGAAGGCTTTGAGGAGAACGCCCGTGAAGGCGTCAGCGTCATGTTCGAGGAAGTGAACCTCAACAACCGGTATGTCGGCCATACTGACGCTGACGGCCGCGTCTCGATCGCCCTCCCCAACGGCCTCTACCGCCTTGGCGTCAGCGACCGCATGGAGGACCGCATCTTCAACGGCGCCCTTGAGAAGATAGTCGTGAACAACGGCGACGTCGACGGACTCAACATAAACCTTGTGATGTCCAAGGCGGGAGCGATAGTCTTCAAGGAGATCTATTCCGGAGGATGCAAGAAGCTCCCTTATGACGGCGACCTGAACTATGATTCCTACGTCATTGTCCATAACAACAACTATGAGACGGAGTATCTTGACGGTCTCTGCTTCGGTTCCCTCGCGCCTTACAACTCAACGGGCAACCCGAGCCCGTTCGTGACCAAGGACCCCGCGACCGGAGAGATGGTCTATCCGGACTTCGTCCCGGTCGTCCAGGCTGTCTGGCAGATAGGGGGAGACGGTACTTCCTTCCCTCTTGAACCCGGCGAGGATGCCGTGATCGTTGTTTTCGGAGCGGTTGACCATACTGAGACATATCCACGTTCCGTCAACCTCAACAAACCGGACTATTTCGTCTGCTACAGCCCTGTTGATTTCCCTATGGAGTCATACCATCCCGTACCGGGAACGAACATAAAACCCGAGCGTCACCTTTCTGTCATCAAGAAGATGGGAATTGCCAAAGCCTACACGTTCTCCAAGAGCTCCCCGGCCGCAGTCCTTTTCCGTGCCCCGGAAGGGGTGTCTGTACTGGACTACATAAACGGTCCGGACATCATTATCCCGATTCCCGGAGACCGGTCGAACAGCGTAGCCAAGATTCCCGAGGACTGGGTGGTTGATGCCGTCGAGGTGTTCAGCGGGGCGTCCGCGACCAACAACAAGAGGCTCCAGACTCTGCTTGATGCCGGCAACGCCCTCCTCTCCGAGACCAATATGGGCCATACCGTAATGAGGAAGGTCGATGAGACGGCCTCCTCGGCGAGCGGATATGAGGTCCTTGCCGACACCAACAATTCGACCAACGATTTCTATGAACGCGAAACACAGTCACTGCATGAATAGACGGAACATCATACTTTCCGCCGCGGTGGTCCTTTTCGCGGCGCTCTGCTCTCCGGCCCTCCGCGCCGAAGGGTTCTGGGACGGCGGTTACAACGTCTCGGGCGTGCGCCTTGACCCGACGGTCAAGGGCTCCAACGCCGAGCTCTACGGCAATTACATAGGAGGTCTGTTCAAGTCCTCGTCCCAGCCCGTCTCCGCCTGGACGGTAGGCGCGAAAGCCTCTTCGCTCGTCCATTTCGACAAGCTTTCCCTTACCGGGTCCTTCGGCTTCGAGCAGTTCAACGGAAAGGGCATGGCCGGCTCCATGTTCATCACTCCGGAGACTTATCCCGTCGACGTCATAGAATTCACCCCCGGCCCCAAGGTTCGCCAGAAATACTCCATGAGCGGCGGAATCGCCTATGACATTGCCCCTGAGTGGACGATAGGCGTCAAGGTCGATTTCCTTTCCGCCAACTATTCAAAGCGCAAGGACGTACGTCATACCAATTACAGGCTTGACATGGATGTCGCCCCCGGCTTTGTCTACCATGCTGACGACTTTGCTGTCGGACTCAATTATATATATAGAAGGGATACGGAAAGCATAGAAGCCGATCAGATAGGCTTTGCGAGCGAGCCGTACTATGCATTCCTGAGCAAGGGTCTGCTCTATGGTGCCTACGGCGTCTGGGACGGCAGCGGGCTCCATCTTGACGAAACAGGAACGAGCGCTTTCCCTATTATCCAGAATACCCACGGCGCTGCGGCCCAGTTCACGGCGGGCGGATTCTTCGCCGAGGCGGAGTACCGCCACTCATCCGGAGCCGCGGGCGAGAAGGACCGTACATGGTTCAGATTCCCGGGCCATGAGGTATCCGTCAACCTCTCATACCGTCTCCCGAGGCCTTCCGCCACCCATACTTTCCGTCTCAAAGGCTCCTGGAAGACAGTCTCCAACTATGAGACAGTTCTTGAGACTACGACCTCCGGAGGTATTGTCAATGTCGTCGAATACGGCTCCAACCTTACATACGTCAAGGATGGCTTCATCCTTAAACCGCAATACAACCTTGTCATGAAGCAGGTCCGCGCCGCCGCCTCCGTCGAGGCGAGCTGGCTTGACGAGCAGGCTTCTCCCATGTACCCCTACATCTACGGCCAGAAGACCTTCCGCCTCGGCGTGAACGCATCGGTAGCCGTTCCCGTCCGTGGTTTCCTTCCTGCCGTAGCCGTCGGCTTCGGCACCGGAAACTTCACTACGAGCTCGTCCATGGCGAGTGAAACGAGCGGCGTCGAGACCGAGCCGTACAAGCTCGAGGGCTATTGGGCCGGCCAGATGGAGTACCTTACCTGCACGAGGTTCACCGTCAATCCTTCCTTGAGGTACACCTTCGCGATGGGACTTTATCTTGAGGCCGCCGCAAATGTCCTCAAGGCCTTCGACATCAAGATACTCAAGGGCAGCGTCCGCTATGACGCGACCCTCAAACTCGGATATTCATTCTAACATCAACCATTTATGAAAAAGACTCTTTTACTCTCAGTCCTTTCGCTTGCCGCTGTCGTAGCGTGCGAGAAGACCCCGGCTCCTGAACTCCAGGACACAGTGAAGATCGAGCCTATCATCACCCGTGCGACGATGGTCAACTTCGAGCAGGGCGACATGATCGGCCTCAACATCACCAAGGCCGACGCTACTGTACATGCCGAAAACGCATGCCTCACTTACGATGCTGAGGCTCAGGTATTCACCGGCGACCTCAAGTGGTATGCTGAGGGTGGTGAAGCAAGTACTCTCATGGCCTTCTATCCTTATAACCAGGCCGGTTTCCCTTCGACCTTCACAGTCGCCACTGACCAGTCCGCAAGCGCAGGCGCTTCCGACTTCATGGTAGCCTACAAGGAGAACGTCAAACCCCAGGCCCAGGGTGTGACCATGCAGTTCAAGCATTATCTCTCCCAGATCCTCATCCTCGTCGACAACCAGGCCGGTGCCACTATCGACAACATCACGATCAAGGACCTCATCCCTACGGCTGCAATCGCCAAGGAAGGCTCCGAAATCACAGTCTCCGCCGATGAGACCGCGGAAGCAGCCGACATCATAGCTGAGCCCATCGAGGCGGGCCTTAAATACCGCGCCATCATCGTGCCCCAGACCGCTCCCTTCGGCGTCGTCGTCCAGGTAAAGGACGGCAGCACCCTTGTAACTGGCGTCACCGAGGTCACCCTCAAGCCCAGCTACCAGTATACCATCAACGTAACCGTCCTTGCCGATGAGGTCAAGGTAGCCGTAGCCGGCGAGATCCTCGCCTGGGAAGACGGCGGTGTCCTCGGCGGCAGCGAAGACGGGTATGTCGTTCCCTTCGAGGAGCATCTCGACGAGAACTATTTCCTCTATGCCGGCAAGAGGTATTCGACAGTCCTCATGGATGACGGAAAGATCTGGATGGCCCAGAACCTCGCCTATGTACCCCTCGGATACACCCCTTCCTCAGACCTTAACAATGTAAAGGCCGGTGTATATTATCCCATAAAGGTCAATGCCGGCAATACAGCCGTAGAGTTTACTACCGACGAGGATATCATTGCTGCCAACGGCTATCTCTATCAGGTCGAGGTCGCCCTCGGCCTCAAGGTGGGAGACATCAAGACCATCGCAGACGCCGAAGCGCTTGAAGGCGCTCAGGGTATCTGCCCCAGGGGCTGGCATATCCCTACTGTTGATGATATCAGGAACCTTGTCGGAAAAGGAGTCGGTTTTACGACTCTCGAGACTGCTCCGTATTATGACTCTGTGGCAGGAAACGGCAAACTGAGCCTTCTCAATGCAGACGGTTTCAACGCCGATGCCTTTGGCGCAGTCAATCTATCGGACAATACTAAGACTGCCGCTACTCTTATGGGCTGGCTCAGTGGAAATCCGACAGCTGTTTCCAGCGGATATTTCTGCGGTTCGACTTATGGCGGTGTCAATTATGCCAAGGATGAAAACAATCAGCCGACTGATGTCATAACCAACATCAAGTTCCGTGGCATGCTGATTATGGCAAACAATGACACCTGCAACGGAAGTGACCTTGGTTACAGGATGGGAACTTCAGTACGTTGTGTCCGCGACGCTGAATAGGATTATTTCCTCAAAAGACTTTCAACTTTCTCCCACGGGAGAGAGATCCTTATAAGCCCCGTCCTGAACGGGGCTATTTCGTATCTGCCGTACGACCAGGTCATGCCCTTGGGCGAGAAGAAGAAATTGCCGTTGGGGGCAATGACGGGGGAGTAGAGGGTCGAATAGACGGCTTCGGGAAGGATCTCGCGGGCTCTTTCGCTGAGAAGCTCCGTGAGCTCCTCCCTGTAGCCTTCGCGGAAGATCATCTCCTCGGTTACGGGCGTTCCGGTCTCGCTGTCGATGGTGAAGCACTTCTCGAAGTCGCTGCCGTGGGCTCCGCCGCCGTAGTAGCTTCTGTAGACTATCCAGCTTATGTAGGAGTCCTTCATGCCCTTGAAGTAGGACTCTATCGAGTCGTTCCAGCTGAGGCTCAGGGCATCGCCCGTGCGATACCATAGAGGAAGGTTGGTCTTGACGTAGTCGTTGCTGTTGTATCGGATTGCGCTCGCGGCGACCCTCGTGACGATGTTCTTCTTCGCGGCGAGGTCCTTGCATCCGGGGATGCGGCCCTCGATGGCGCGGCTTACCATGTCCTCGCCGAAGGCGGAGTTGAGGATGAACATCGTGATGCTGTCGATGACGGCCTTCTCTACCTCTTCGCTGGGGCAGGACCCTATCTTCGTCGGATACTCGAGCTTGACGAAGTAGTCATACGAAAAATCACATTCCGGGTCCTCCGAAAGGGGGGTCTCCCCGTTCTCTATGTAACAGGTTGTGCTTACAGCGGTGGTCTGGCGATCCTCGCAGGAGACGAGTAAAAAGAGCCCGGCAAGGGCCGGAACAAGGGCGAATCTATTGATTTTCATTGTTGTATGGCGTTCTGACCACAAAGATACTGAAATTCTTTTTATTGTAAATCCAAAAATTGTTCGTATATTTGCAGCCCCCAAAAAAGGGGAAGGAAACATAAATTAAAGATTTACAATTATTTATGCCTACAATTCAACAATTAGTTCGCAAAGGCCGCGAGGTTCTTGAAGTCAAGAGCAAATCCCGCGCGCTGGATTCTTGCCCTCAGAGAAGGGGCGTATGCGTTCGCGTTTACACTACAACGCCTAAGAAACCTAACTCAGCAATGCGTAAGGTTGCCCGTGTACGTCTTACCAACTCAAAAGAGGTCAATGCGTACATTCCCGGTGAGGGTCACAACCTCCAGGAGCACTCCATCGTGCTCGTACGTGGTGGTCGTGTAAAAGATCTCCCTGGTGTACGTTACCACATCCTTAGAGGAACTTTGGACACTGCTGGCGTAGAGGGTCGTACTCAGTCACGTTCTCTCTATGGTGCCAAGAGGCCGAAGAAATCTAAGAAGTAATTTTTTATTCATTCATTCAACTTTAACTTTTAATTTTCTTTCAAAATGAGAAAAGCGAAGCCTAAGAAGAGGATTCTACTTCCAGATCCTAAATTTCACGATGTAATGGTTACACGTTTCGTGAACAACCTTATGTTGCAGGGAAAGAAGAGTATCGCGTATTCTATTTTTTACGATGCCATTGATATGGTAGGCGAGAAGATGAAGGATTCTGACAAGGCTCCTCTAGATATTTGGAGGAAGGCACTCGAGAACATCACCCCTCAGGTAGAGGTGAAGTCACGCCGTATCGGCGGTGCCAACTTCCAGGTCCCTATGGAGGTCCGTCCCGAGAGGAAGATTTCACTTTCTATGAAGAATATGATACTCTTTGCCCGCAAGCGCTCGGGCCACTCCATGGCCGAAAAACTCTGTGCAGAAATCATCGCCGCTTACAACTGCGAAGGTGCAGCCTACAAGCGTAAAGAGGATATGCACAGAATGGCGGAGGCTAACAAAGCATTTGCACACTTCCGTTTCTAATCCCCGCTTAAGAAGACAAAACGAACCTAAATGGCAAGAGATCTCAAGTATACAAGGAATATCGGTATCATGGCCCACATCGATGCCGGTAAGACTACAACTTCAGAACGTATCCTTTATTACACCGGTAAGACCCACAAGATCGGAGAAGTTCATGAAGGTGCCGCTACTATGGACTGGATGGTCCAGGAGCAGGAGCGTGGTATAACCATCACTTCCGCCGCGACCACAGCCTTCTGGCACTACATGGGCGACACCTACCAGATCAACCTCATAGACACTCCGGGCCACGTCGACTTCACTGTAGAGGTCGAGCGCAGCCTCCGTGTCCTTGACGGTACGATCGCTACTTTCTGCGCAGTTGGCCGCGTCCAGCCTCAGTCCGAGACCGTATGGCGCCAGGCCGACAAGTACGGCGTTCCCAAAATCGCGTACGTCAACAAGATGGACCGTGTCGGCGCCGACTTCCTCGCAGTTATCGATGAGATGAAGGAGAAACTCGGAGCTCGCGCAGTTCCCCTCTGCCTCCCTATCGGAGCAGAAGACAAGTTCCTCGGTATCGTTGACCTTATCTCCCAGAAAGCAATCGTCTACGATGCAACTGACGAGCTCGTCAACTACCATTACGAGGAAATCCCCGCCGACATGGTCGACGAGGTCGCTACCTGGAGGGAGAAACTCCTCGAAGCCGCTGCCGAGTACGATGAGACTCTCATGGAGAAGTTCTTCGAGGATCCCGACTCTATCGAAGAGGCCGAGATAATAGCAGCCCTCAGGAAGGCGACCATCGACATGTCGATCGTCCCTGCCTGCTGCGGTTCCTCGTTCAAGAACAAAGGCGTTCAGTTCCTTCTCGATGCCGTCATGAGGTATCTTCCCTCTCCTCTCGACAAGGGAGCTGTAAAGGGAACGGACCCCAGGACCGGCGCCGATCTCGAGCGTCATTCCGACTCCAGCGAGCCTTTCTGCGCTCTTGTATTCAAGATCGCAACTGATCCTTTCGTCGGACGCCTTGCCTTCCTGCGCGCCTACTCCGGCAAGCTGGATGCAGGTTCCTATGTCTACAATACCCGTTCAGGCAAGAAAGAGAGGGTCGCACGTCTCTACCAGATGCACTCCAACAAACAGAACCCCATCGAATTCGTCGAGGCCGGTGATATCTGCGCCGCTGTCGGATTCAAGGATCTGAGGACAGGAGATACTATCTGCGCCGAGAATGCGCCTATCACTCTCGAGTCTATGGAATTCCCGGATCCCGTTATCGGACTCGCTGTCGAGCCCAAGACCCAGAAAGACCTCGACAAACTCGGTATCGCCCTTGCTAAACTCTCCGAAGAAGACCCTACCTTTACCGTCAAGTCTGACGCCGAGACCGGCCAGACCGTTATCTCCGGTATGGGTGAGCTCCACCTCGACATCATCGTCGACCGTCTGCGTCGCGAGTTCGGAGTGGACATCAACCAGGGTGCTCCCCAGGTCAACTACAAGGAGGCGATCACCTCTACCGTCCAGCACCGTGAAGTCTTCAAGAAACAGACCGGTGGCCGCGGTAAGTTTGCCGACATCATCGTCGAGATCGGTCCTGCTGACGAAGGCGTCAACGGACTTCAGTTCATCGACGAGGTCAAGGGTGGTAACGTTCCCAAGGAATTCATCCCTTGCGTTGAAAAAGGATTCAAGTCCGCTATGGCAAACGGTGTTCTTGCCGGATATGAGGTCCAGAGCCTCAAGGTCACCCTCAAGGATGGTTCCTTCCATCCCGTCGACTCCGACCAGCTCTCCTTCGAACTTGCCGCGAGAATGGCCTTCCGTCATGCCTGCCCCAAAGCGAAACCCGTTATCCTTGAGCCTATCATGAACCTCGAGGTCGTTACTCCCGAGGATTATATGGGTGATATCGTCGGCGACCTCAACCGCCGCCGCGGCCAGATCAACGCCATGGACTCCACCACGGGTGCGAGGATTGTAAAAGCATTCGTTCCCCTTTCAGAGCAGTTTGGATATGTAACTATTCTCCGTACGATTTCTTCCGGACGCGCAACGTCGACCATGTCCTTCGACCACTATGCCGAAGTACCTGCCGGCCTCGCCAAGGAGATCGTGGAGAAGAGCGGATTCAAGCTCTCTTCCGATGACGAATAATTTAGAGAACAAACTTTGATAAAAATCAATACTTTATCATGAGCCAGAAAATCAGAATCAAACTCAAATCTTTCGACCACATGCTTGTTGACAAGTCAGCAAAGAAGATCGTCGAGACAGTTTCTGCCACCGGTGCACGTGTGAATGGTCCTATTCCCCTTCCCACCGATACCAAGATCTTTACTGTCAACCGTTCTACTTTCGTCAACAAGAAAGCTCGCGAGCAGTTCGAACTCAACGCTTACTGCCGCCTTCTCGACATCTACGATTCTACCCAGAAGACCGTTGATGCTCTCATGAAGCTCGAGCTTCCTTCCGGAGTAAACGCCGAAATCAAGGTCTGCGACTAATTTTTAGTCCGGATAAAAATAAAAATTGCTATATTTGCGG